>JBJTQD010001032.1:0-5175 GCA_046075445.1 Planctomycetota bacterium | reverse complement strand
GGGCGGAAATGCGATTCGAGAAGGCGTTTTCAATCCGGGACTGATTCAAATTTATCGAGCCGATGGTGAATTGCTGCTCGGGTTTCCAATCGACTTTCGTCCCGAGACACTCGCCTCGGACAGCAAAGGCAATCTCTATGTCGGGGGCCCGATGGCGATTTGTAAATTCAGTCCCGCCGGCGAGTTGCTGAATCGTTCCCTTCCCCCAAATCTTTTAACGCTTACGCCAGAGGAACGAGTCGCGATTGCAGAAGAGAATCTTGCGGCAATCGCTGCGCAGTCCTCAGAGACGACGCGTAGGCAATTGCAATTGGTTGAACAAGTGCTTCGTAGTCGGGAGGAATCGGATGAGAACCAACTTCCAGAGACAGGAAAATTACAGACCGCCGGTAATCGATTCGCAGCGATGGAGACTGGAGACTTGCTCCGAATGCGAGAGGTCTTGATGAAAGGCTTGGAAGAGTCTGGTGAAAATGACCCGCTGACAGAAGAGCGGATTCAGGAGGCACTGAGTCGTCTCGGCCGAGTTAAGTCGATTGCCTCAATAGGCGATGAAATTTTCGTTGCAGTGCAGGCTCTATCGGGTGAAAAGGGGGTTGAGGTCTGGCGTTTCAGCAGTGACTTACAGCGGCCAGTAAGAATTATAGAGCGGTTGGCCCCTGCATTCATTGAGTTGGAAATTCAGTCAGATGGCGAGCATCTCTTTATTCCCGAGGGCGATCGACGGCAATTGGCGGTCTACAGCCGAATTGGTGAGCCAATCCGCAAGATAACGCTGCCGAATTCTACCGAGAGTCTCCTCGGTGAGCGGACGCGGATTTCGATTCAAAATGTTCGCTTGACGGCTCAAGGTGAGCTCTTAATTTACGTTGAACCGAGTCACTCGATTCACAGGCTCAGCCCAAGCGGCGAACTCGTCGGTGAAGTAGGGCGGGTCGAGGGAGCGCGGACCGGCCTCTCAGCCCCATTTGCATTCGACGAAAAACAGAGTCGCTATTATCTGCTTGAGCAAGCAACCGCGACCATTCGGGTTCTTGAGCCAGGAAAGCCAGGGACCGAGTTGCAAGCGGCTCCTGGTACCAAGCCGGTCGAAGAATGGGCCAAGCGGCTGGCGGGTGAATGGGTGATGATCGCTGAGGAAGAGGCTCGCTCCGTGATCGACCCCGAAGGTACTTGCAAACGGATTGCTTTTGGGCCAGAGGGTAAGTTGTCGCTCAAACTCCCCACGGCGGAAGACTTACAGGAGTTTGGCACGTTCCATTTGATCGAGGAACAAGGCAATCAGTTGACTTTCGTCATCAAGCAAGATCAGGCTGAGCTTTTTCGCTGGACGGTCAAGTTCACTGAAGATCAGCGGCAATTTCGGCTCGGTATTTCGTACCTCGACCCCAAGCCGATTTGGCTCGGTACATTTTCGCGTCAGGCCAAGTAAGTCGACTCTCTCGCCGAGGCTGGGATTAAGAGTTTCGCGATTCGTCGACAGCCTCTTCTTTTGGTCGAGGTGTCTCTGGTAAGCCAAAGCGGACTGCGAGGCCAGCCAGAATCAGTCCGCCGCCGACCCACGTCCACCAAGGGGGCGGGGCGTAGTCGGGCGAACCGCTGCGGGCAAGATGGATCCAGAGTGGAAGCAGCAGCGGTTCGAGCAGCGTGATCAGCGAAGCGATGTGCCCGGGCGTTGTCCGCAGTCCGCGAGCGAACAGCCAGTACGGCATTCCCATCTGCAGCATCCCCAGTCCGGCCAGCCACCACCACATTTGTCCCGCCGGAAGCGACGCATTGTGCCAGTACAGCAGCGGGAGCATCGTCGCGGCTGTGGCGACATGGTTCAGCGCAATCAACCAAGCCGAATCATGCGTTCGCAATCGCCGCAGACAGAGGATTACTCCCGCATAAAGTATGCCTGAGACGATCGCCAGCCACGGTGCCCACCAGTGATTTCGCTCGCTGTGGGGTGCGTTTAGCATCTGCATGGCAACGATGAATACCACTCCGCCGATACAGAGCCCCAGCATCCACCAGTCGCGCAGAAGTACGGGCTCGCGATAGACCAGTACGGTAAAGAGCATCACCCACGCCGGAGCGAGATTTTGCAGCCAAATCGCATTTGCCGGTGGACCGCCAACCAGCGCCGTCAAGTAAGTCCAGTTCATCACGGCGAAGCAAACGACCATCGGGATCATCGTCGCGTGCCATGAGATCCTCCGAACGAGGGGCAGCAGTAAGAGCAACGCGAAACAGGCTCGCCAAAACGCGAGCACGCCGCCACGCTGCTCAACCGGCCAAACATTAAACTCCGGCGCGCCGGCAAAAAATCCGCTCGTACTCCAAAGCACCGCCGCTGCCAAGCAGCAAGCCGTGCCAGTCGAGAAGAGTGAGACCTGAGATGCCACGCGGTACGCCCGGTTGGAAAAGGAAGAGAACCACTAACTTGAAAAACAAGAAGCAAGAAGTGAACCGCTTAAGGGCACTAATTAGGAGTAATGTATCGGATGAGGTTGAAGAGAGGAAAGGAAGAAGGGGGGGAGCAAGGTGTTTGTGAGAATGAGGTAGTTTGGGATGCGCGAGAGTGGATTTGGTTTGGTGTGGTGTTCGTTGAAGCCCTGTTTGGTACGATCGTGGCTTGAGCAGTTCGACTGCTGCGGAAAAAAATCTGTTTGAGCGATTTACTTTTGGACGTATCCCAGCCTCAGCTTCAGAAACTCAATCGCTGGTCGGGCTGGGCCGTTTTGATTTCTGCCTGCCTATTGCCGCTGGTCGTCTACGTCGCACTGCAAATGCGGATTGGGGCGGCGGATGTTCATGCCTGGTTGCCGGAAGGGCGACCCGTCCGGCAGCGCTACGAAGAATTTGTGCGGACGTTTGGCTCGGACCAATACCTGGTCGCCTCCTGGGAAGGCTGTCGACTCGAAGATCCCCGTCTCTCTGCTTTCGCCGAAGCTGTGCGGAGACTAGATGCGACGCCTACCGATGACAAGCCGGTGCCTTGGATTGAATCGCTGCAGACCAGCGAAGATCTCGTCCGCCAATTGACCGATCCGCCGCTGGAGCTTTCACGCGCAGCCGCGATGACCCGTTTGAAATCTTCGGTGATCGGCAGCGATGGCACTGCGGCGGCGTTCATCTGTTTCGCGGCCGGTGGGAAGATCAATCACAAGAAGGCGATCGAACTTGTGTCCGATGCAGCGGACGAAGTTCCCGGACTGGGCCGCGGCAGCCTGAAGATGGTCGGCTCAGTTTATGAAGCTTACGCGGTCGATATCGCGGCGGAAGCGAGCCTCAAGCGGCTGGTACTGCCGTCGAGTTTGCTCGGGATCGGTTTGGCTTGGCTTTGCTTGACCAGCTTGCGAGCCGTTGCACCCGTATTAATTATTGCCGGCGTCGGACAATTGCTGGCGGTGGCGATTGTCACCGCTTTTGGTTCGGAATTCAGCGCCGTGCTGATCGTGCTGCCGACACTGGTCTTTATGCTGACGCTTTCGGCGGCCGTGCATTTCATGAATTACTATTCGGACGTCGCGCGCGGCCACCGCCAACTGCTTGGAGCGAGGGCGATTTATCTCGGCCTCAAGCCGAGCGTGCTGGCGACTATCACCACGGCCTTGGGTATGGCTGCCTTAGCGACTAGTCAACTTTCGCCAGTCAGGAACTTCGGGTTCTATTCCGCCACATCGCTCTGCGCCGCGAGCCTGTTCCTGATTCTCACTTTTCCGCGATTGTCGGATTGGTTTTGTCGCCGCCGGTTCATTAGTGCCGCTGCGGAGGAATTGAATGAACCCGATAAGGACTCCGAGGATCATGTCGCTGGCCCCGTCGCTCCGTGGGCCACCGCATACGCGGGCTTTATGAGCCGCTATGCCTGGCAAGTCTCCCTCGCTGGTCTCGCGCTGTTGCTGTTCAGTTTCTACGGGCTCTCGTTCCTCAAGTCATCAACCCGTTTTAATGACATGTTTCCCGCGGGCAGCCCAACGGTCAACGATATGGCCTGGATTGAGAACCATCTTGGGCCGATCGCCTCGGTAGAAGTGCTGCTCAAGTTCCCGAAGTCAGATGAATCCGACGAGTACGACGAAGTCGCTTGGGTCGATCGCGTTGTAAACCAGCTTCGCAGCGAACCTGAAATCGGCGGAGTCCTCGCCGGTACGACATTTCTTCCCAAACTTCCGGCTCGGAATCGGCTTCGGGACGTAGCTCGCCGCGGCGTCCTTCGCTCGGCTTTGCCGAAAGTGATACCTCAACTGGAAAAGCAGGGGCTGCTGGCCGAGACTCCAGAAGGCAGGATCTGGCGAGTCACGGCGAAAGTGTCTGCGTTCTCTCGGCTCGATTATGGTCAGTTGACCGATTTGGTTCGCAGTTCGGTTGAAAAGCTGATCGCGACTGACTCCACAGAGAAAAATAGCGACGACGAAAAGGCGGCGGAGCAAAGCAAGGGCAAGCTGGTCCCGCAGGTTGAATACACTGGCTTCTCGCCGATGATGAACGATACGCAGAAAGCGCTGCTGACCGATCTTGGGTCGAGTTTCACGACCGCCTTTCTGCTGATCACACCCGTCATGATGCTGATCGCCCGAGGAATTCGGACTGGACTGCTAATCATGTTTCCCAACGTGCTGCCAGAGACGGTCGTCTTTGGAAGCATGGCTTGGCTTGGTTATTCGCTCGACATCGCCGGGTTACTGACGGCGAGCGTCGCGATGGGGATCGCCGTTAACGACACGTTGCACTTCGTGAACTGGTACTCTTGGCGACTCTCGCTAGGCGATAGCCGTGAGCAAGCGGTTGCCCATACGTTTTCCAACTGCGCACGGGCGATGATTCACACGATGTTGATCAGTTGCTGCTCGATGTTGCCGTTCATGTTTGCCGAGTTCAATCCGACAAGGCAATTCGCGATGTTGATGATCGCGATGATGAGCACTTCAATTTTGGGTGACCTCGTGCTGCTCCCGGCACTACTGCTCAGCCCACTGGGGAAATGGAATGTTCGACCGGCTGGATGAGAATCAGAAGAGGATTTCTCACGGAGGCACTGAGGCACAGGGGAAGAGGAGATTTGTTTTTCGTTTAGCCCGTAGACGGAGCCCAAAGCCGCTAGGCTTTGGCGCAGGCGAGGCGCAGCGCAAGTGCATCCCGCAAAGTCAGCCGGGTCCTCGCGCCAGCCCTGGTATCTGAGCGGCA
>JBJTQD010001031.1:0-12704 GCA_046075445.1 Planctomycetota bacterium | reverse complement strand
TGCCGAGTGGGGATAGAGTGGTCTCTACTTCCTGGGCTCACCGTCGCCACCTGCTACAGCTCGCGTTTCTCACCTGCCTCAAGACTCCGAGCATCTTGAAATGACAAAGGCCGTGAAAAGGTGAAAGCTGGGCAAATTGCGGTCGCTTGGGAAAACCTTTCAGTACGATAGGCCTACCTATTACCGCTGACAAGTGCCGGACAGTAGTAAATACGGCAGGCAAAAGACACGTTTGGTCCAGCCAGCAAGCCGCTGAAAAAATCGAGGCATTATTTTCAAAAAAAGCGGCTGGGATGTGGCCGATTTCCAGATTTATTTTTTCGCGACCGAGGCGAGCCCCGAGGTAGCTGGCGCCAAGAGCGGGAGGAGCAGGGCCGGTAATGAGAGGCGGGGCTAACTTGCGTTTCGCCTAGCCCGCGGCGACGGGGAAAACGAAACGCCAATAAATATAGAGTCCTTTCTCGTTTCTCCTCCGTGCCTCAGTGCCCCCCTTGAGAGCCCTTCTTCCGGTTTTCTATCCGCACACGCACTTCCGAGCCGAGGGCTGGTGTTAAGACCTCGGCCGAGAATTGAGAGGGATTAGCCGTCCAGGTCGATCGTTGCCATCGGCGTGTAGGTCGGGCCTTCGCGGTCTTGGAAACTCGAGTAAACGATCACTTGATCGATTTCAAATGAACCAAACGACGTTTCGGCATGGTCGGCGATCCACTCGGCCACCGGGTCGTCGACTTCGGTTCCGACAGGAATTCGCCCTAGGGTCAGATGGGGGCGGTAATCGCCTTTCTCAATTGGGAAGCCCATCTTCTTCAGCCCCTCGCCGAGCCTCCGATGCAACTCCTGAAGCTCACTCAAATCAGGACCAAGCCCGAGCCAAATCACCTTGGGGTGGTAGATATCGGGAAAAGCCCCAACGCCAGTGACGTTAACGACGACCGGTTCCATTTCGCGAAGGGCTGCACCGACCACCGAACAGAGTTCGGGAATTTCACGGTCGACAATGTTCCCCAAAAAGCGGAGCGTCAGGTGCATGCTCGTCGGCTTGACCCAGCGAAAGTCAGCCCCTGCTCGCTTCAGCGCGGCGATCTGTTTTTCTGCACAGGCCTGAATCGCCCCGGGGACATCTGCTGCAATAAATGTTCGAATACTCGCCATCAGTCTTTTCCTAACAAATCGAAAACGGGCAGGGCAACGAGCGATCCAGACTCGATTGACCAGTTGCTTGCGGGGCCAGAGGCGAGTCGCAGCCGAGTTAACAGCCCAACTTTCGCCGAGGACCTATCCCCACCGAGGCCCCGTCCACATCGCGGTACCTTGCGTGCCCGGCCGGGAGACCGATAATCGGCAAGGCTTTTTCGCTCTCCAGAGTCTTCGGCACAATCTTAACCGAGGAATCCCCGATTGGATCCAAGGGCGCCGTTTTTAAAAGCCGTCTTTTTTATCTTTATCTTATTTGCCGACTTCTCCCCTCGCGAGCAAGGGCTATCAATCATGAGTAACAAAAAATTTGACGTGTTCGGTGTTGGCAATGCTTTGGTCGACATTCTGGCCTTTGTTGCCGACGACTTTATCGCCGGCAATCAACTGAACCGCGGCTCAATGACGCTGATGAATTCAGAGGCCCAAAGCCGAATCCTGCAGGGGCTTGAACTGAAAAACTTGAAGCTCGCGTCCGGAGGCTCAGCTGCGAACACGATGGTGGCGATTGCCCAAAGCGGTGGCACCGGCATTTACACCGGCAAAGTGGCTCGAGACACCTACGGCGAGTTTTATCGTCGCGACATGGAGGCCGCTGGAATCCGGTTTGAAGTCGAGCCTGCCCCGGAGGCATCGCTCGGGACCGGAACGTGCGTGGTGCTCACCACTCCAGATACCGAACGAACCATGTGCACCCACCTCGGGATCTCGACTTGGCTGACTCTGGATGACATCGACGTCTTCAAACTAGCTCAATGCCAAATCAGCTACATCGAGGGCTATCTCTGGGACGCCGACCTGCCGCGAGCCGCTTGCGTGAAAGCCTTCGAAGAATCCCGCAAACACCAAGTTCGAACAGCGTTCACTTTTTCAGACTCCTTCCTGATCGATCGTTTCCACGCAGACTTCCGCAACTTGCTGAAGAATCACTGCGACATTGTGTTTTGCAACGCGGATGAAGCCCGAAAGTTTTACGGCAACGATTCACTCGAAGCCTGCATTCGACATTTGGGTCAAGACGTACCGCTGGGCTTTGTCACCAACTCGGCTGACGGCTGTTACGTAGTAGAAGCAGGACAAGTAACCCACGTCCCCGGATTTTCAGTCAAGCCGATCGACTCGGTGGGGGCCGGCGATGCGTTTGCCGGTGGCACCCTGTACGGTCTGACGCATGGTTACGCGCCAGCCACTGCGGCTCGCTGGGGGAACTACCTCGCCGCCCAAGTCGTCGCCACGGTGGGACCACGCCACCCGGGTCCGCTGAGCGAACAAGCGGCCAAGATCCTGCAAGGTTAGGCCAAGCGATTGGGCTGTGGCGATCAATCGCAGCCCCTTTTCTAGCGGTGCTTGGCGTGGAAACTGGCAGCCTGTTCTAGGCTTGGGGAGACCTACGGACGAACAGCCGCGGCGGGGTCAGGAGACCCGCGCCGAGTGCAGGGAGTCGGGTGCACTGAGCGCAGGGAGTCGGGAGCGCAGGGAGTTGGGAGAATTTCGCCCATCGCCGGGGGGCGGGCGAATCGCGCCGCGCGATGAGAGCCCCACAACGAGCGGGCTTAGAAAGACAACCCACTGAATCCCTTAGGCCGCCCGCCGTCCTTGACGCTGCTCTCGCTTCAGCCGCTTGCGTTCGGCTCGTGACAAGCCCGCTGTCGAACGCTCATCCGACTCCTCGTCCTCATCTTCATCCGAGGAAGCACTGCGGCCGCTTGATTTCATCTTCCCTGAGAGAGGGCCAGAGTAACCTGATTTCGATTTGGACTCCTCTTCCTCATCGCTCTCATCTTCAGTCTCTTCTTCCTCTACTTCAGCCGACCAAGAAGATTCCTCTTCTGACTCTTCGTCATCATCAGCTTCAGCCGCAGGCTTACTCGATTTCTTAGGTTTCGGTTTGTTCTTGGCTTTTGCCTTGGCTGATCGTTTCTTCTTTTTGCGGGATGCACTTTTCTCGGGGACGTAGATTGCGCCGCTGGCATGCAAAATAACAAAACGGGCATATGTAACGAGACACATCAGAGACAGCGCGGCAGTCCAGACCCAGAGGTTCCCTGCTACAAACTCGCGATTGCTCTGAAGGCTCGCACCAACCTCAGCGTGTTGCATCAAGAATGCTGCAATGCCGCAAGCAACCGCAGCTGACGCCAGTGCCGCTGCTCCGCGCGAAGAACGCAATTCAAACAGCAACCTGACACCGACCACGACGACAATGAAGAGTTGCAGCGAAATTACCAAGGTTCCACCTCGGTCGAGACTTTTCCCGGTAAGTGCCGCGGACCACTCAGAGAGCATTCCCGAGAAATCGACAAGCGTTCCCAAACTGAGCAAAACGCAGCCGACTGCCAGCCAACGCCACAGTCGATAGGTCCCACGATAGTCATTGGACCGATGTTGGCGGATACTGAAAATCACTAGGCAGACCAAACCGGCTGTCGACCAACTGGTTACCTTCAGCCAAGTCGCTAGTGACCGGGGCCCGAACCCAAGCGCTTCGCTGGTCAACGGCAACCGCTCGATCGTCTTGGCACCGACAAAACCATAGGCCAAATTCAGAATCAGCAAACAGGTGAGAATGAGGCACCAGCCGCCCAGAACCGAGACTCGGCTGACGGGGATGAAGTCTGCACAGCGAGGCAGGTTCCTTCGGTCAGCATTTCGCGAATACTGCCGTGAGCGTTTTGACTTGCCCGGTTCGGCTCGCGCGGACGTTGACTCCGTCGACGAGTCGGCCGGGGTTTGCAGCGCCTCGTCCATGACGACGCGGCGGCGGCGTTCACCCGTTCGTCGCAGTACCATGGTGGCAAGTCCTTCCGCAAACCCAAAAAACAACGAATGCCCCGACAACCCGACTGAGAAGACTTCACAATCGAGCATTCACACTTTTGTGCGAAGAGAGGCGAGTTCCCAAGCTCGCACCTGGAGTAAAGCCATCAGACCACTTTGCGCAGTCATCCCAAGCCGAACGCGCAGGTCCTTTGATTATTTCGGCAAGCGAAAGCCAACCGCTTGACCGCTAGCAGCCGAGAAAGCGAGATGCAGCAAACGTTTCTGGCTTCACCCGTTCTTTAGCTGGCATCGCGCTGCTATCGAAGCCGAACTATTTAAGCCAAAAGTGGCAAGTCCAAGGCGCGCAGCCTCGTTTTTTCCAAACGCACCTCAGCCAGTCAGTTAGACGCCTGGCCGCTCCGCCGCTCTCAGCGTTCTCTGCGACTTTGCGTTTCTCCAGTCTTCAGTCAATGAAAAACGGCAACCCCGCCCGCCTAACTCGCCGAAACAACGGGGTTTCTCAATTTCCCCAAACCAGTGATTTCGACTTCGACCGTCTCATTTGCTTGCAAAAACCTCGGCGGATTTCTTCCAGCGCCAACCCCGGCGGGTGTTCCAGTGAAAATCAGGTCTCCCGGCTCGAGCGTAAAAAACTGGGACACATAGGCGATCAAATGGTCGATCGGATAAATCAACATGCTGGTGTTTGCCCGCTGCATCGGCTCGCCATTGAGCCGCAGCTCAATCTCCAATTGATGTGGGTCAGGGACCTCGTCTGGGGTAACGAGAAACGGACCAAGCGGGCCGAAGGTATCAAAAGTCTTTCCCAGCAACCATTGACCGCCGGGACGTCCCTTTTGCCAGTCTCGAGCAGAAACATCATTGCCGCAGCAGTATCCGGCAACCCAATCCATCGCTTGCTCTCGGACGATATTCCGGCCACGCCGACCGATCGCCACGACGAGTTCGGCCTCCCAATCAACCTGCGAGCTGATCGCAGGCAGCACGATCGGTTGTCGATGCCCAATCAAGCAACTGTTGAATTTGCTGAAGATGATGGGCAACTCTGGCGTCTCGCCGCCCATTTCTTTGGCGTGGTCAGCGTAGTTCTTGCCGACGCAGATCACTTTACTCGAGGGAAGCGAGGGAGGTAGCCACTCGATACTGCTGACATCGATGGAGTTGGGAAGCGAACCATCCAGAAGATAGTCGGGTTCGCGGGTGTGACGAAACAAATCGTTGGGTCCACAGCGCTGGGCAAGAGGAGTAATCCTTGTTGGTTCGGTAAGTGCTCCCCAAGCCTCTCTACCTGCCATAGAGAAATGAACCAGCTTCATGTCTCTCACCTTCTTTCTTAACGCGATAATCCTGCGAACGGTAGCCTGCCGAAGCACCAATCTTCGGCAGCCTCATCGCTCGCCTAGATGACTGAGGTCGAATTTTAGGCAAATCCATCACAATTGATATGACCCGGCGATTCATGGCCCAAACGTCTGCCCGGACAGCTTTGACTCCCCCGATCGTGCGACTTAGACTTCCTTGCCCGAAGAAACGACATCGTTTCTCGGTTCGTGCCGAAACAGAAAAGGGTTGGCGTTCGCGCCCTCGAATTTCATTAGCCCGATCGAGACGCCCGCGAAACCGCCTTCCCCCTTCCCCAGAGCCCTTGATTCCATGTCTCAGACAGCCTTCGATCACGGTTCTGGCTATCCCAAGGGTGAGACCTTTCTGCCAACTCACCCGATGGCTCCCGGCGGCAACTCGGCGTTCTTTTTCCAGACACTGCTCGACAATTTGATTGAGGGCGTGGTCTTTCTCGATCCAGCCTGCCACATCACGGCTTGGAATCTGGGGATGGAGCAATTGACCGGGATGGGCAACTCGGTGCTGGGCAAAAAGTTCACCCCGAGTTTATTGCAACTGCGCGACCTCAAAGGCGTGGTCCTACAAGACAGCCCCTGTCCGTTTCAAAGCTGGATGCAAAAGCGTGCGACGGTTACCGAGCACTTTGTTTTGACTGGGCGGAGCGGGCGAGAACTTCAGGTGGAACTCAATTTCCATCCTGTGCACGACAAAGATGGAAGAATGATCGGCGCGACGGTCGTTGTGGTCGACACGTCGACGCAGTTGGAACTGCAAAAGCAACTCAATGAACTCTACGCGCTCGCGGTCCTCGACCCGTTAACCCAAGTCGCGAACCGAGCCGAATTTGAACGCCTGCTGGACGAATACGTTCGAACCCATCTCGCGATCGGTTTGAAATGCAGCATCATCATTGCCGACATCGACTTCTTTAAGCAGATCAACGACAACTTTGGACATCATGTCGGCGATCAGGCACTTATCGCTTTCGCTCAGCACATCAAAAAGTTTGTCCGCACACACGACTTTGTCGCGCGCTACGGCGGTGAAGAGTTTGTAATCCTCTGTGCGAATTGTGACGAACCAGCGGCTTTGGAGCGAGCAGAGGAAATCCGCTCGGCTTTGGCTTCGACCCGCCAGCCCACTTTGGGTGGAAAGTGCATTACCGCAAGCTTTGGCGTTTCCGAATTAGTCCCCGATGATTCAGCCACAGGGCTTTTCGTTCGCGCTGACCAAGCACTGCTGAAAGCAAAAGAACTTGGGCGTAACCGCGTGATTGCCTCCAGCCTGATGACCGATACGGAAGTTCCGCAGAATTTGGATGGCACCACCAAGTCAATCGCGTCGGGAATAGAGTGGCGTTCGCTGACACACGAGCCACTTGTAACCGAGGAATATTCGGTTGCACTTCCTTTGGTGATGATGCTGGAGAAAATCCGGGGCTTCATCGAGGAATTGGATGGCGAACTGATCCGTGTCGAGGACGGTTTCATTTCTCTGCGAATCACTCAAGCCGATCCCAAACGAAACAGTCGCAGGGTAACTCTGATTTGCGAACTTGAACTCAAGACAGCGGACTCCGTGCCGGAGAAGCTCAAGCAAGATTACTCAAAGGCTCAGCTCTTTTTACGAATCAACATTCGGCAGGAGATGAGCCGCTGGTCCAACAACCCCAGCCCCTCTTCTGCAGAACAACTGCTGAAAACATTCCTCTCGCTCACCATGCTGCATTCGCCGGATGACCACATCAAACGTCCCGAGATGGCGACGGAAAGCAAACCTCGCTATTGATTCTTTGAGCAAGATTCTACTTAAGGGACAAACGCCGCTTGGCGGTCCCGCAAAACGGATCGGTTGATCCTCCGCCGCAGCCGCATCGCTGCTCCTTTCTGTATGAGCCTCTATTGGGTCGCAGCGTCTCCCGCCCATTACCGGGACTCACATTTTCACGACAAAAGCTTGACCTCTGGGGAGTTCTGTCGCACTCTTCGGCCGGTTTCTCGCCAATTGTCCTCTCCCACCAAATCCGGTATCCTGCGAGCAGAGAAAGCGGTTCGATTTAAGCGTTTCTCCGCGGCCGTTTTGCCAATTGGCCAGATGCAGGATTGCCATTTGCCGGACTGTTATTTGCCGGGGGCAATTCGGCTCGCCCAGCAAGTCCCGACTGAAACGTCTTCGCAGTTAGGATGCGAACCCAATCAGTCGCCGACGTTTATGACTGACGATTTGAAACTCAAGGCATTTACCAGTAGATAAGGATTTCCCGATGGCTTTTGAACTTCCCAAACTGGCTTATGATTACAGCGCGCTCGAACCTCATATCGATGCGAGGACGATGGAGATTCATCTCACCAAGCACCACAAGACCTACGTCGACAAAGTGAATGCGGCGATCAAGGACACCGAGTGGGACAAGAAAACGGTTGAAGAGCTGATTTCAAACCTCTCTGCCGTCCCGGAAAACATCCGCACTGCCTGCCGTAATCATGGTGGTGGCCATGCCAATCACTCTCTGTTTTGGACCATCATGAGCCCCAAAGGCGGCGGCGCTCCAGTCGGTGATCTGGCCGCTGCGATCGATTCGACTTTCGGAAGCTTCGACAATTTCAAGCAGAAGTTCACCGAAGCTGCCACCAATCGCTTTGGTAGCGGCTGGGCTTGGCTCTCTCTGGACAAGGGCAAGTTGATCATCGAAGCGACCGCCAATCAAGACAGCCCAATCATGGAAGGACGCACGCCATTGCTGGGTATCGATGTTTGGGAACACGCATACTACCTGAACTACCAAAACCGCCGCCCCGATTACATCACGGCTTTCTACAACGTGATCGATTGGGCTGCGGTCAACAAGCGATTCCTGGCCACGAAGTAGGCTTGGGCAAGTCGGCCCGGGGAATTCGATTCCGAAATCCGAAACGGAAACTCGTCTCAGGCGGGTTTCCGTTTTTTATTGCGCGGTGTTTTATAGCGCGGTGTTAACGTCTAATCAACCTTGGCGGAGCAACGCGGATTTGCACTTCAACTAGCGACTGGAGTGCGGAAAGTCCGCCCGAGGGATAAAAGTCAAATGTTCTTCATCTCACGCTGGTTCTTTTATCCGCCGTACCGCGGGAAGGGGCCAAAAGTGCGTCCTTGAAGATGTTCTGGCCCGATGGCATAAAGAAAACCCCTCAGACCTCCAGCCAAGTTCTTTAAACAGCCGAATTCGGCCCGATTTCCGCCTTGACGCTCCCCCCGTCGGCTCCCTAACATCCCCGCCGCAACGGTTTCTCCGGAACCGGTGTGCCCAGATCTGGCTTCGAGCAAAGGATTGCTTAGTCAGATTAGCCTCAAGTCGTTTGTTTATTTCATGGTCGAGCGGGCCGCTCAGTCGCGGTATCGACCTGCGAATCGCTTGAGGCTGGTTTTTTGAAACCGCTTGGATCGAGCCGTAACGTACAAGGAAGTCCTGTCATGAACCGTCTGGTCTGGCTGCCGGCACTCATCCTCTTGGCCATCATGGCAACGGGTTGTCAATCAACGAAGTTCCCATCGCCCAAATGGCCTGACTTTGCCATGTTCAAAAAGAAGGACAAAGATCTTGCTCCTCCTTCCGAACATTTCGATGTGGCCGAGCAGACTCAGCTTGCCAGCTCGCAAGCAGGCGAGCGCAAACCAACCGAAATTCCAGGCGAAGCCCCAGCAGGCACTGTGAAATCGCCGGCCGATTTGGCTAAGCCAACCGCACCCATGGTCGCTGGTAAGTCCGGTTCGTCATCGACTCCAGAAAGCTCAACCAAGCCGGGGAGTGCTCCGCCTGGCACTCAGCCAATTCGCAAACCGTATGAAATGGCGCGCTCGAGTGCCGAAGGTCTAAAACAGGCTGCGGGAACACTCGCCTCAGACATCGAGAAAAGCTCTCAAGCAGCGGCGGGACAAGTCACCCGCAATGCGAATGAAGTCGTCGGTCAATTCCAGCAGCAAGGTCGCGACTTGGCCAATGCTGCAAACAACAGCTTGAATCAAGCGGCGAATGACCTGAACCAAAAAGCAAACAATGCTCTGAATGCCATTGCCCCCGCATCACAATCCGGTAACCCGGTCTCAGCAGGCGGTGACTTTGCGTTTTCGAAGCCTACTGGCAATGCGCCTGGCAGCAGTGCCCCACCACCTTGGTCCAGCCCGGCGGCTCCTCAGAACAATGCACAGGTCGCCACTCCGAAACCGACAACTCCAATCAACTCAGCGCCTGCTGCGGTCGATCCACTCAAGTCTCTCGCTGCAGGTGCAGCGCTCACACCTTCTTCTCAGTCACCAAGCAACCCTTCGCCAAGTGGATTCAACCCGAACCCCGTCGCGAGTGCTGAACGACAACTGCAGCCGATTAACCAACAGATGGTGAATCAGAACCTCGGCGCTTCGGCTGCCAACCAAGCTGCCTCGAATCCCGCCTCGGCGGCCGATTCCCCCCAATTCCAACTTCCGGTCGCGCAGAATCCTGCGTTCGTGGCTAATCGAACATCGGCGCCCGCTGCGAGCTCACCAGCTGCACCCTTCAACAACACTCCGCCAGCAAGTTCACCGCAGTTTAATCCCCAAGCGATGGCCCCAATGGCTTCCGCACAACCAGCTCGGCAGCCAATGGCGGCTAATCCGGCGGCCAATCCTGCACCACAAGCCGGCGGAAACAAGTATCCTTCCACCGGCTTCAATTCCTTCGTCGCATCAGGAAGCAACCCATCGGCTGCTCCTGCGGCACCCATGGGAAATTCGGCATTCAATGCTCCGGCTGCGACCACCCCCAACACGAGCGTTCAGTCGGCAAGTGTCAACTCTGCCTGGCAAAACCAAGCCAGCCCGATTGCCGCGTCCAGCAACACCTCGGAAGCGGCAGCGACCCGACCGGTATCTCACAATGCTGAGTTGCCAGCCGAGTTAATGCAGCGGTCCGGTGGATACGCCCCGGGAAGCATCGGCGGAAGTTCCAGTGGCGAGACCCTCTGGCGATAAACCGTCAGTCTGAAGCAGAATAGGCGGACATGAATCCGTCTAAACCGCTTCCTTATGACTTTGATCTCGCGCGTCTTGAGGCTCAGCTGCCCTCAGATTGGCAGTTGCACTACTTCGCCGAAATCGAATCGACCAATGACTGGGCTTTGGAGCGCTATCGAGTCGAGGCGCCAACGCGTCCCGCTTTCGTACTTGCCCGTTTACAATCGCGAGGCAGGGGACGCTCTGACCGCACTTGGCAAGCAGCGGCTGGAAACTTAACCTGCTCGCTTGCCTTTCCCTTGGCTTGCTCAGCCAGCATCTCCGCAGACGCGTCGCAACAAAGCAGGCTCCCTTGGCCTGCACGCCTGGCAATCGCCACGGCACTCGCGGTTGCGGAAACGGCTCGCGACTTTCTTCCAGAGCAAAGCTGCCAAATCAAATGGCCCAATGACTTGCTCGTCGATGGGCGAAAGGCAGCCGGCATCTTGATCGAAAGCTGTTTTGGAAATGCGAGCAGCGGCGATCCCAACCGAATTCAAACAAGAATCGTAGGCATTGGAATCAACATCAACACCAATCCTACTTCTGAGCAAGCCACTGCCTTGCCGCAACGAGGGATCACGCCAATCAGCTTTGCCGACGCAACGGGGAAGCAGTTTGACCTCACGGATGTCGTTGCCAAACTGGCGAATCATCTCGCCCACCGCCTGACAGCCATCGGCGTACTCGGCCGCTCGCCTTTCACTTCCCCCTTTCATTCCGAAGAGGCCGGAATAGTCGCCGAGTTCAACCAGCATCTTGCTTGGCAGGGCCGTCTTGTCTCGATTCGCCAAGCGAGCGAAGAAATTCAGGGAAAGCTCCAAGGACTCGACCAAAACGGAAATTTATTGATCTCCACTTCGAACGGACTCCGCGCATTCGCGGCTGGCGAGCTGCGCCCAATTGAGTAGCGAACTGGGTTCCGATTGGCGAAGCAGCCACAGCCTCGGCACTTGAGGGCTAATTTCGGTTCCATCTACTGGCAACCGAACCTCAGTGCTGCGAAAATCATCTAGCAACGATTGCCGGTTCGAAGAAATCATTCGAATTGGCACCGCCCAACCTCTGGCTCCAATTCATTCCTGAAAGGAGAACGTCATGCCGTTGTTTGAAATTGAAACGGACGCGCACATCATCATCACGTGGGCTGACAACGAAACCATTGCCAGTAACATGGCGAAAGAAAATTATCCCACGGAAAACGTTTTGCGAATGACTCGCCGCCCCAGGGACAGCTGGGTGATCTCCAAAGGCGTGTTAGGAATCCGAGGCAAAGCTGTTGACCCGTGTACCACCGCGCGAGATTGCCTCTCCAAAGCCTCTGGCGACAAGGTACACGCCATTCGGCTTTACATGCACGAGACAGGAACCGACCTCGAGCAAGCGAGAAAAGCGATCGAATCCAATATGGTCATGGGCTGGTAAAGCAGTTCCTCGCCATTGAGTTTCGGATACTTCGAACACTCAGCCACCCCACCGCCTGTCGGACAACAAAAAAAGGCTTCGCTCAATTCACGAGCGAAGCCTTTCTGTTTTTGCGATTTAGAAAAGCGGACGAATCTTGTCGGCTTGTCACTCAGCAACTGGATAACAGGTCGACAAAAAGTTACTCGATACCCGACGTACCGCCGTTTCCGCTATTACCAAGCTGAGTCGTTGAACCAGAAGCGGCACCGGTCGCAGCACCACCCTTTTCGTAATTCAATACGAGATACTTGTTCCCAGAGGTGGAGTTGAAGTCAATTGGAGCACCTTTTTCGCTGAAAGCAATCTTCATCTGGTTGCCAGTCACTTGCCATTTCACATACAGATTGCGATTGGAATCCGCACCGCTGGAAATGAGAAAAGTCGCTTCGTCAACCTTTCCTGGAGTCAATGTGATGGTTCCACCTGAGTTCAGCCCACCGGATATCGCGCTAAAGGTTGAACCATTAATCGTCAGCGACATTGATTGCAAAGCCGACGAAGGAACGTTCTGCCCGTGCAGGAAACCGCTGGTTGGCTTCCACTGACCTGCCAAAACCGAGACGTCTTGCGCAACGGCCGCGTTCGCATGGACAAAACCAAAGAGTGCGATCGCCAATCCAAGTACAAATCCGGAGAACGTCTTCATCTTTTCTTGTCTCCCTAGCTATTCGGCAAATACGCCCACTGGCGCGACCGAATTGAAAAATTCAAACTGACCAACGTCGGACCACCGCGGCAGACTTTTCTTGATTGGCAATCATCCCATGAAGTTGACAACCTTACCCTGTGGCACATTGCCTGCCTTTGGTTAAGAATAAGTGGGCAAACGGGTAAAGTCCAGCGACATGCGGCCTTAGGTCAGCCTCGTTTTCCATACTCCCTTCCAATAATTTCCGACCGGCCCCGAATAG
>JBJTQD010001030.1:0-10662 GCA_046075445.1 Planctomycetota bacterium | reverse complement strand
TCTGTGACCCCCAACGGTGGTCGAGAGGATTCGACGAATGAGCACAGCTGCCGGCGCCGACCACGGGCACGCGCATCCGTGGTACCAGGCCCACCACTTCAAGAACATTGAGCAGCAGAACGCTGCGAACAAGTTCGGGATGTGGCTCTTCCTTGTCCAGGAGCTCCTTTTCTTCGCGGGCCTGTTCATGGCCTATGCGTCCATGCGCTTCTTCTACCCGGGCACCTGGCTCGAGGCGGCGGAGCAGCTCGACAAGGTCATGGGCGCGGTCAACACGATTGTGCTGCTGACCTCGTCGCTGACCATGGCGCTCGGCGTGCGCGCGGCCCAGCTGGGCAACAACGGGCAGGTGGCGGCTTGGTGCGCGGCCACGCTCGCGGGCGCCTACGGCTTCCTCGTGATCAAGTACGTGGAGTACAGCCACAAGATCCATGTCGGGCTGCTGCCCGGCAAGTGGTTTGACTTCAAGGAGCTGACCCAGACCAACACCGACGCCCCGCAGCTCTTCTTCTCGGTCTACTTCATGATGACCGGCGTGCACGGTCTTCACGTCGTGATCGGTGTCGGCGTCATCTTCTGGATCATGCTCCGCGCCCTGCGCAAGGACTTCAGCCCCGAGAACTACTCGGCGGTCGAGAACGTCGGCTTGTACTGGCACTTGGTCGACTTGATCTGGATTTATCTGTTCCCGATGCTTTACCTGATCGACTAGCCCTAATCGGCTGGCCACACGAGTCGGCTGGCTACGCGAGCGGTTTACCCTTCCACCTTTCCTGAATTTGAGTTAGTCACATGGCTGGACATCATCATCACCACGACGAACACAGTTTTGCTCACCCAGCTTCGATCAAGATGCTGCTGGCGGTGTTCTTCGCTCTGATTTTCTTGACCATCCTGACCGTTGCCACTTCGGGAAAGATGGGGCCGTTCGGCACCTTGGTTGCGATGGCAATTGCCACGGCCAAGGCGATCTTGGTGTGCATGTTCTTCATGCACATGTATGGAGACAAGGCTTTCAACTTGATCGCTTTCCTCAGCTCCTTCGTGTTCGTCTCGTTGTTCATCGGCTTTACGATGCTCGATACGGACCACTACCAAAATGACATTGATGCCTTCCCGCGGGCAGCAGACCAAGTGACTGCCGCGCCGGCTGAGATGAAATAGCGATTCGAGTACTCCTTCTAATTCTGCGGTTTCGCAAATTGGCGTGAGGACAGGCGAACGAGTTAAACTGGAAAGCCCCAGACGGTTAAGGAAACCCGGTTTGGGGTTAGCCTAAGTGCCAACTGGCTGGACCGCCGATGCCGATTGCTTCGGCGACGAGTTTCTTTTCCTGTTGGGACGTTGCCGCCGAGGTTAACCTCCCCTGTGAGCTGCACCATGCTTCGCCAGTCGCTCAGTCTGATTTCATCGCGGCGCGACCTGTACCAGGCCAAGCTGGTATTCATTCTGTTCATTGCTTCGTTGACGATGTTCTTTCTGGCGACGCTCGCCACCTATGTCATCATCCGCACGCAGGCGTTTCAGCCGATCACGCGGGAGTATGTCGCGCTGAAGGTACCACTAACGTTTTGGCTGAGCACGGGGCTCCTGCTGGTGGTCAGCTATTTGCTGGAGCGGGCTGCGTGGCACGTGCGGAGAGAACTCCAGCCCGGGTTTCGCTTCGCCCTGCGGCTTGCCTTCTGGGGCGGCTTGCTGTTCACGTTAATTCAGGGCGTGGGGCTGTGCGACCTTCTCGTCCAGCATTTTTCGGCTAGCGATGGATCGACCAAGTCTTATGGCATGTCGTTCACGATTGCGTTCGTGCACGCCTTGCACGTGCTGGGTGGGCTGATCTTCATGGGCTGGGTCTGGTATCAGGCTGAACGCGACCGCTATGACCACGAACGTCACTGGGCGGTCAACCACTGCGCGGGTTACTGGCATTTTCTGGATGTGGTCTGGGTTGCGATGCTGGTGACTTTTCTTTGGACGCGTTGAGCGTCCAGACTTTCAACGATTGGTCTTCGGTTCTGTTCTTCGTTTAGCCCGTAGCCAACGGCGAGGCGAGGCTCAAGTGCGGCCCGCCCCAAAGCATCGGCCGACTGGTTTTCCGTCCGCGGATGAGGGTTCAAACCGCCGATTGAAAGAATCTCTGGGGAAGGTTGCTCTGTAGCTGGCTAGTCATGGCTCCACCGACACAAGGTCGGGTGGTGGCCGATTTATTTTCAGGCGGCGCATAAAAAACGGGAGGCTTTTGACGCCTCCCGTTTCGATTTTGTCTGTCAGCAGATTCAGCAATTACTTGCCACCGAGTGCGGCTTCAATCGCCGAGATGACTTTCGCGTCGTCTGGCTTGGTGCGTGGCGAGAAGCGAGCGACCGGGTTGCCTTCGCGATCGAGCAGAAACTTTTCGAAGTTCCAGGAAACATCGCCCTTGCCAACAGGGGCGAGCTCCAGGCTGGTCAAGTGCTTGTAGAGATCACACGCTCCCTTGCCGTTGACTTCAACCTTGGCGAACATCGGAAACTCGACGCCGTACTTCGATTCGCAGAAGGTCTTGATTTCATCTTCGCTGCCCGGTTCCTGTCCCAGAAATTGGTTGCAGGGGAAGCCGAGGATTACCAGTCCCTTGTCCGCGTACTTATCGTGCAGGGCTTGGAGTTGCTTGTACTGGGGGGTCAAGCCACAGCGGCTGGCGACGTTGACTACGAGAACTACTTTGCCCTTGTAGTCGTTGAGATCGACGTCTTTTCCGTCGATCGACTTCATTTTGAAATTGAGCGCTACGGACTTGTCGTCGTTTCCGAGTTCGTTGGCTTTAGCGATGCCAGCCAAGAGAAGCAGCGATGCGATGAGCAGCAGTTTGGTCATGATTTGACTCCTGAGTGATACGAAAAACAGTCGAAGCAGAGCTTTCCTGGACGTTTTACCGCAAAGAACGCGGCTCGGTTAGCGCCGCGCGAAAGGATTTTTGCCTTTTAGAAGCGAAACGGCACGCCTGCCATGCCGGAAGTCACCAAGCTCGATAGGTCCAGCTTCAGTTTCTAAGAAGGCAGATCGATTCAGCCACAAAAGCGATTCCAGCCAAACGTTCCTCGCCGGAACTCGCATTTTTTCAAGGCACAGGTCAACGCCGCTCGGCAACAGCCAACCTCGAGTTATCAAACCAGAACAGGAATCCAGCTATAATCGAAGTCGATAACGGGCTGGCGGTAGCCCTTGCTGGGACATTCCTAAGGATTCGCGGCCGCTCACGTTTCGGCTTAAAAAGCATTTCGCTTCAGAGGTAAATTCATGACTGCTATTCGCACCCTTGAACCTGTTGCGCTCTGGGCCTCTTTCGCTGACCTGAATGCCGTGCCGCGGCCTTCGAAGAACGAACTTCGCGTCACGCAGTTCATGCGGGAGTTTGGACAGCGACTTGGGTTGCCAACGGAAGTCGACGGCGTCGGGAATGTTTTGATTCGCAAGGCAGCCACTGCTGGCCGGGAAGGTCGCCCGACCGTCGTCCTGCAATCCCACCTCGATATGGTCTGGCAAAAGAATGCCGATTCGAGCTTTGACTTCGACAATCAAGGCATCGACATGTTTATCGAAGGAGATTGGGTCAAAGCCCGCGGCACGACCCTCGGCGCCGACAACGGAATCGGCGTTGCGAGCATCATGGCGATCTTGGCGAGCAAGGATCTCGAGCATCCAGCGATCGAAGCGCTCTTCACGATCGACGAAGAGACTGGAATGACCGGCGCAAAGTCGCTGCCCGCCGGCTGGCTGTACGGTCGCATTCTGCTGAATCTGGATACCGAGGAAGATCACGTTCTGACAATAGGCTGTGCCGGTGGGGTCAACGTCTCTGGAAAGCTTCCTGTCGCCATGCAAACTACCGGCAAGGACTCGCTCGGAGTCAAAGTCTCGGTGCGTGGGCTCAAAGGTGGTCACTCCGGCATGGACATTGTGCTCGGGCGTGCCAACGCCAACAAACTGATGAACCGGCTCGCGTATGAAGCGTCCCAGCGGTTCGGATTCCAACTCGCCGCCGTGCAAGGTGGAGGATTGCGGAATGCGATCCCGCGTGAGTCATTCGCCACCGGAGCCATCAATCCGAAAGACCGTGACGCCTTTGCTGGGTGGCTCGGTGAAACGAGCAGAGTGATTCGGGAAGAGTATCAATTGACCGATCCCGATATGCGGATCGATGTCGAGTTCCTCGCGGCGGCTCCCGAAAAGGTCGTGACGACTTCCGATCAAACCAAGCTCTTTGCGATCGTCGATGCTTGCCCCAACGGGATTTTCCGAATGAGCCCCAGCATCCCGGGGCTGGTTCAATCGAGCAACAATCTGGCCAGCGTTGCCCTGAAGGGAGACCATGTTGACTTCCTCTGCCTGACCCGGAGTTCGGTCGACAGCGAGCGAGACGAAGTCGCCCGCGTGATTTGCTCCTTATTCACAGCCCTTGGGGCGAGTGCCGAGACTGACAGCGACTACCCAGGCTGGCAGCCGCTCCCCGAGTCCTCGATCGTCAAGCTGATGTCGGGGCTCTACAAAGAGATGTTCAGCGGAGAGGCACACGTCGAGGCTTGTCACGCTGGATTGGAGTGCGGGATCATCGGCAGCCATTTTCCCGGGATGGAAATGATCAGCTTTGGGCCCAACATTACCGGTGCGCATTCGCCCGACGAGAAGGTGCAAATCAGCAGCGTGCAGAAGTTTTGGCGGTATCTGACCGAGACGCTGAAGCGGATTTAGCTGCGGGGAGGAGAGGTAAACACAGAGAGCACAGAGGGCGCGGGGGTAAGAGTAGTAAAGAGAGAACAGGAACTGGGAGTTGTCGTTTAGCCCGTAGCCAGCGGCGAGGCGAAGCGCGAGTCGATCAAACGGTAAAAATCCGCCGGATCTTCACGCCTGCCAACTGGTCACCAGGATTTCGCTAATCCGGCCGCGGCCGGTCGCTTGGGCGTTGACCATCCGAGTCGCCTGTACCCGATGAATGGTGAAGTCGCGGTAGAGCTCATCAAAGAAGTCATCGTCCGGATTGCTTGATCGCGGATCGGAATTGCTGAGCATGACCAGCACTCCGCGCTGAGCGAGTCTAGTAAAACAAGCGGCCAACTCGCGCTGTTGTTCATCACCGAACCCGTCTGCCGTGTAACTCTCAAACCGCGCTGTGGGGGAAAGCGGTCGGTAAGGCGGATCGAAGTAGACCAAATCGCCAGGCGCAGCGAGCGATTCAATCGCCACGTAGGGCCGGCATTCGAGCTGAACGGATCTCAATGCCTCGGATACCGCGCGCAAATTTTCGGCATCCAAAATTCGCGGATTGGTCTTCTTCCAAACTCCCGAGGGCGTGTTGAACCGACCATGGCGATTCACCCGATAAAGCCCGTTGAAACAAGTCTTATTCAAAAACAAAAGCTGCGCGGCTCGGTCGAGTGACAGCGTACTGGATACCCCAACGGAATTGAACTCTTCGCGGACGCGATAAAACATTGCGCGGCGACGATCAGCTCGCGCTGCAAGGTAGCGTTCCGACAAGGGACTGAGTCGGTCAATCAATCCTTCGACATCGACCTGAATCGCGCGATAACAATTGATCAGGTCTGGATTCAAGTCGGAGGCATAGCATTCTTGTAGGTTAAACCGAGCAATCAAATCGAAGAGCAGCGCTCCACCGCCAAGGAATGGTTCGAAGTAACGCTTGACCTGACCGGAGCGCAGCGTCTCTGGCAGCAGTGGTTCAAACTGCGCGAGGAGCTGGGTTTTACCGCCGACCCATTTCAAAAAGGGTTTGGCTGCGATGGGGCTGACGTCGGATGACATGTTTCGATTGGCGAATTAGCTTGACGGCCTTGAGTTGTGGCAAGAATAGCCTGAAACCTTGCGATTAACCAGCATGCCGGCGTGATGGATGGCCTCATCCTCGGCGATTTCTTCGGGGTCCATCGGCTCCTACTTGTCGGCCGATCGCCGGGGTGACTAACATTCAATTTTTCCGGATCATTCAATCATCCCGAGGCGATTCCAGTGGCCGGTTCACCCACAGCCGCCAGACAACTTGTGTTGATCGCTTCCACGATGCGAAGCGGCTCGACCTTGCTCAAATCGCTTCTGGCTTACGCGCCGGATGTTTCAGGTTTGAATGAAGTCAATTTCCAGCGCTACGCTGGACGGAATCCCAAACTGGATGAAATGTGGGGGCTGGCACCGCAGCGAATTCTCGTCTTGAAGCACCCCGCATGGTTTCACGAGAGGGCCCGCTATCCGCGTCTCCCGGGAATCGCCAATCGCCGCGTGATCGTGCTGGTTCGTGATGTCTATCCTACCGTCGAGTCACTCCGCCGGATGACGCTCGGTTGCTTCGCTCGTCAATCGCGACCAAAGTTCGATCGCTGGCTTGCGAAATCTTACTGGCTACCGGTGACAAGACGTTTACTGGAGTTGCATCACAAAACACCGGCTGACGTTCGCCTGGTTCGCTATGAAGATCTGATCGCCCGACCGCAGGACCTGACGCTGGAGTTGTTTGAATTCATCGGGAGCGTCCAATCCGTTGGTACGGATATCTATTCTGTCCCGAATCGGCGCGCTTGGCGGCCTTGGAGGATTGGTGACCGCAGTCCGAAGATCCGCTCGCTGCGCGTGCAGAACCCCAAACCAACACCGGTGACCAATCAGCGACTAGTTGAGTTGGTCGAAGCGGATCCAGCTCTGAGCACGCTTCGGCGGGACCTAGGATACCTATAATGGCGGACGGTAGGATCAACTAAGCTTCCGCCTCATTGGCACTCGTTTCGTTTTCATTCTTTGGAGCATCGTATGCGCACTCGAATTTTTCCGGCCACTGGTCAAGCAGTTTCGGAAATCGGACTGGGGACTTGGCAATTGGGAGGAACCGAGTGGGGCGATGTCACGGACGATCAGGCAATCGAGACGCTCAGCGCGGCGGCGGATGCTGGGGTCACGTTCCTGGATACGGCGGACATCTATGGGGGCGGGCGAAGTGAACAGCTCATCGGCAAATTTCTTCGGGAACGCGGTCAGCGGGAGAAGTTTTTTCTTGCCACCAAACTGGGACGGCGATCGGATCCGGGCTGGCCAGGGAACTTTACTCGGGAAGCCGTCATTCGCCACACAGAGGACTCGCTGCACAGGCTCGGGGTAGAGCGGATCGACTTGACGCAAACTCACTGTTTGCCGGAAGCAAACCTTGCTGATGGAGCCGTTTGGGAAGCGCTGCGCGAACTTATTCGCGCCGGAAAGCTCTCTGCTTTTGGAGCTTCAGTCGAAACGGTCGAAGAAGGGCTCAATTGTTTGGCAATTGAAGGCCTGAGTTCGCTGCAGATCATTTTCAATGTCTTTCGGCAGAAGCCGCTTGAGCAGCTCCTGTCGGCTGCGGCCGCAAAGGGGGTCGCGATCATTGTCCGCCTACCATTGGCGAGCGGATTGCTCAGTGGTCGTTTCAGCGCAGCGACCGAGTTTGCTCCGACCGATCATCGAACCTTCAATCGCGATGGCCAGAAGTTTAATGTGGGAGAGACGTTTGCTGGGCTGGAACTCGCCCGGGGTTTGGAATTGGTCGAAGACCTGCGGCCGCTGGTTCCCAGCGGCTGGACGATGTCGCAGTGGGCGCTGCGCTGGTGCCTTGATTGGCCACAAGTGACGACCGTGATTCCAGGTGCGAAGCGACCGGCTCAAGCAAGAGAAAATGCCGCCGCCAGTGAGATGCCAGCCATTTCGGCTGAGCAGCATTCGCGGCTGAGAAACTGGTATCAGGACAAAGTGGCTGGAAACATCCGCGGGAAGTATTAAAGCAGCAGAGCCGTTCTGCTTAGTGAGAAGCTCATGTCGGAAAACCTGATCGAAATCGATGGATCGCGTGGCGAAGGGGGAGGGCAGATCCTCCGCAGTTCGCTCGGCTTGTCGCTGGTAACCGGCCGGCCAGTGAGGCTTTCCCGGATTCGGGCGGGGCGTCAGCGCCCCGGGCTCCAGCCGCAACATCTGATTTGCGTTGAAGCAGCCGCGCGCGTGGGCAATGCACAGGTCATCGGCGGATCGATCGGTAGCCAAGAGTTGGAGTTTCGCCCAGCCGCAATTGTCGGTGGCGTGTTCGCGTTTGACATTCGGACTGCAGGCAGTGCCACCTTGGTCCTCCAGACAGTCCTCCCGGCGCTGATGTTGGCCAGTGGGAGTTCACGCGTCAGCGTCACTGGGGGGACACACAATCCCTTCGCTCCGCCGGTCGACTTTCTGGACCGCGTTTACTTGCCGCAGCTCAAGCGACTGGGGCCCAGCGTGGAGCTGCGATTGGAGCGGTATGGCTTTTTCCCGGCTGGTGGCGGCAAGGTCGTCGCGGAGGTCACACCGAGCAACAAACTTGAAGGCTTTGATTTGCTTGAGCGAGGTGCGTTGGGCGAGCATTCCGTTCGTGCGCTTGTTGCCCGCTTGCCGCTCGAAATCGCTCGGCGTGAGGTGAATACGGTTCTTGACGAGTTGGGCTGGTCGCCGAACTCAGGTCGAGCCGAGGAAGTTGGGTCAAATGGGCCTGGGAATGTAGTGATGGCAACTATCGAGTCGGCGAATTGCTGTGAACTCATCAGCGAATTCGGCAAGCGTGGAGTGCCGGCAGAGCAGGTCGCCAAGCGGGTGGCGCGGGGGGTGCAGGCCTATTTGAGCCACGATGCGCCGGTCGGCGAGCACCTGGCTGACCAGTGGATGCTTCCCCTTGGGCTGGCGGTTTGGCAAAACGGGCAGAGCCACCAGTTTCGGACCGGGCCGCTCTCATTGCACGCGACGACTCACTTGGAAATTCTTGAAATGTTCCTTGGAGTGAAGGTCCGTATCGATACCGAAGAGGAACGAGGGACGGTGCGAGTAACCTTACTGCCGAGTTGAGCGATCAAGCACTTTGCAGGGGCGAAGTGTAGTAGCCTTTAGGCGTCTTCCGTTACGGCTTTGACTGTTGTCTTTTTCTTTTTACGTTTGGCGTAGAAGGGAAGGTACCAGAGATAAGCGCCGGTCAGCCACAGCCCCAGTAAGACTAAACCATTGGGGAGAAAAAGCCAAAGCTTGGCCCAATCGCCAAAAAAAGAGCCGTCGTGAAGTTGTTCGATCCAATCCGATCGGCGATATGCGGATGAGAGGATACGGCCGTCGGCCAAATCGAGCTGGAGTTCCCAGTGGTTCGCAGCTTGAACTTTGACGACACCCTTAGCGGGTTGAACATCGAGCCGACTGATTTCCGCCCATGACTTGATCCCGGCGTTTGGGTCTTGCTGACAACTGGTCAGCAGCCGGGACCAATCGACAGCGGGTTCTTTGACTGATCCCTTAAGCGTAGGTGGCTGGACCCATGGCACCTGCTTTTTGACTTGGAGCATTAGCCCGGTCAGGATTACGAGCAACAGCGGAACGCAGGTAAGAATCGCGCCCCAGCGATGGAGTTTGCGCGTCCACTTATTCAGAAACTTGTACATCACGGCCCCCGGTCTGCGAATCAACCGACCCGATTATAGCAGGAGCGTATTTGGGAATCGCGTGAGCAATCCTGAGCGGGTCGGGGCTCGTCTCCAATTGAATTGAGATCCGTCTCAGGCAGCCAGAGTTAGGGGGGCAGAACCGTCGGCATCAGGCTGCTCGAGCCAGCTTATTCCTGTGCGGCAGCGGTCGCGTGATTGCGACTGGCGACAGGAGTCGTCGCCGGTGTGCTCGTGAGTAGGCTTAGGTTTTGATTGGCTTGTTCTCCGCTCTTTGCCAAGTCACCGTTGAAGCGAAGCCGGCCAGAGCGATCGAACAGCAGGCAATCACCTGCCGACTTGGTCAAGAATTGTTCAGCTTCTTGCTGCTGGGAGTCGATCACGACGCGGGTGTTGGGGAGTCTGCGAGCGCGTTCCAGAAGCAATGGCTCTGGTTGCTTCTCGTCAAAGATCACGTAGGCCGAGACAAGATTTGTGTTGACTAAGCGATCGAGTTCATCCAGCTTATTGGCTGCCTCGGGTTGCTTTGACTCAACGAAGAGGACCATTGTGGGGGCCGCGAGGTTGCGAACGAGTTGTGAAGCTTGCGGCCACTGAGCAGGACCTTTCAGTTGGCTTGGGCTGGATGAACTGAACCACCACCATCCGCCAACTACCATCGGTAGTGCTAGAGCTAGGCAAATCGAGAGATTGCAGAGGAGTCGCTGCCGAGCCTCGCGCCGTTTTTGTTCCGGAGTGATGACTTTGAACTTACGCACTGGCGGTTGTTTGGTTGACATTGTTTTGCGCGGGGCTGGACCGTTCTGCGGAGCAGGCTGGCTGGATTGCAAAAGAACGACAAGGCGAGTCAGTGGAAACTTACCCCGTAAAACGCAGCTGCGCCGGTTAGTGAAGATACTTGGGCAGACTTAGAGACAAGCCGAATTCCCCAGGCGTCACATCCGGAACATTCGGCATTGCAGCTGTTGCCTCGACTAGCGCCGCTGGTTTAGGCTGCAGAGGTCGGCCAAAGCAATGCTGACAATTTGAGTCGCTTGGTCGGCAAATTTTTCGATTGCCCGGTCGATACCAACTTCTTCCAATTTAACCAACATCGAGAGTTTTTCGATCGGTAGATCTCGGGGAGCGCCCAACTGGTGAACGTAGTTCGCGATCTCGTCCGAGGCTGCAACGAGAGTAGTCAGGATTCGATTCTCGCCAGTCAATTCTG
>JBJTQD010001029.1:0-2040 GCA_046075445.1 Planctomycetota bacterium | reverse complement strand
CCAAACACGTCCTTGTCCCAATTCTCTTCAATTGGCTTGCCTGAAATCTTTCCCCAGTTGACGAAAATTCGGCCATTTGTTTCCTCTATGAAAATCGCTTTCTCCGGCTTGCTGATGATCACCATTTCCGTGCCACACCGGAATTCGCAGCGCACGTCAAACTTCGTCGCTGTATTGAACGAGTCGTCCTGCGTCGGATAGGCATCCTTAAAGTGCGCCTTGTGCTTGGTCGCCGAACCATCGCCTCGAGTCGAACCTCGCCCTTTTCTTCAGCGGCTTGAGAAAACCTCCCCAAAAAGAAATAGGCCACCCCATAAATGAGGTGGCCTTGTGGGCTTCAGAATTTGCTCTGCTAAAGAACAAACTAACTTTTGCGACGACGGAAAGTCATCCCGGCGATCGCTGTGACCACGCCGAGCGCTAATGCTGATGGTTCTGGGACCGCGGTGACGTTGAAAGTCGCCGTCAAATCGTCGATGCGGCCGTTAATCGTGCCCGAACCGGGAGAACCAGCTCCGTTGTAGCCAAACAGCCGAAAAGTGACTGTGGAACTTGGCCCAAATGCCAATTGCGAAAAGGTGTTGTTTCGCAACCCCCAGGTGGAGTTACTCGGAACGACTACTGAGAAAATGTCCGCTGCGTAGCCGTCCAAGCTCGAGCGAAGAGCAAACGCTTGCGGTCCCGTTCCCGTACTGCGCGAACCGAAGTCAAAGTCATCCAACGTGGCCGAGGTCAACGCATCCGTCGAGACTGTAAATTCAAAGTAACCACTTCCACCACTGGCGGTGTTCAACGCACCAATTCGAAAGGCATTACCGATGTTGAATTGACCGCTCGCCCCCGTGTAACCGGACGAGGCTGAGGATGAATTGATCGGAGTGGTTACAGTTCCCAGCGAGTTTCCAATTGTCAGGGAACCAACGTTAATTCCCGCGCCGCTCCCAGTCAGCGATGGACCGCCGTTCGCAGAAGTCGTTCCAAAGTTCCAGTAATAGGACGAAATGTCGGCGAATATCGGCGAAGGAACAAGCATGCCGACTAAAACTGCAACAGCCAAGAAAAGACGCATGACGAGAATCTCAGAGTTGAAGAGGAGAAACTAAATTTGAATCAATAGATCCTTTCCTCGCGATTATAGTAACGAAGGCAGAAACTTTGACTGCACATTTCGGGTGAAGCGAACTCATTGAGCGAAATCCCCTCTTTTGAGGAGCATTCATAACCCAAGGCGTCACCCAACTCTGTCTCCTACCCCTCACTCTTCGTTTCGAACCCCTTTCGTGGGGCTCTTCCGAAGAACTTCATCGCCTCTTCGTCGCCGATGATCTTCTCGGCTTGGGGGTCCCATTTCAGGGCTCGGCCGAGGCGAGAAGAAATACCCGCCAAATGGCAGGTATTCATAATTTGGACGTGGGAATAGACGTCGCTGACCGGCAATCCGCCCTCGGTTAGGCAGCGATAGAAGTTGTCTTTGTGCCCCTCGAATGGCTTGCCTTTGTACAGTTCGCTCAGCTGCTCCGCGCCAAACACGTCCTTGTCCCAGTTCTCCTCAATCGGTTTGCCCACAATCTTTCCCCGGTTGACGAAAATTCGACCCTTCGTCCCCTCGAACAGAATTCCATTTTCCGGCTTGCTGGTGATCACCATTTCCGTGCCACCCGGGAATTCGCACCGCACGTCAAACTCAGTCGCCGTGTTGAACGAGTCGTGCTGCGTTGGATAGCCATCCTTGAACGGCACGTTGTGCTTGGTCGTCGAACCATCGACGAGCGTCGGACCTTGCCCCGGTCCGTTCTGCTTGATAGCCCAAGTCGCAATGTCGACGTGATGAGCACCCCAGTCAGTGAACTTGCCGCCGGAGTACTCGTACCACCAGCGGAAACTGCCGTGACAACGCTGTGGACGGTAGTCAGCCAATGCCGCTGGACCCTGCCAGAGGTCCCAGTCCAGATTCGGTGGCACGTCGGCTTTCGGGAACGGTCCACCCCGATCGCTCCCATCAATCCCGACAGTGATCTTCTTGATGTCGCCCAGCAATCC
>JBJTQD010001028.1:0-6373 GCA_046075445.1 Planctomycetota bacterium | reverse complement strand
CTGTTTGCGGCAGCGCGTATTTTATTTCGCAGGGCGACCCTGTGAATTGCTGGGGTTGGATCAACGACATCCTGAAAATGGCTCGACTCCCTCGAGTCAAACGCTCGATCTCGTTCTTCTGGGCTTGGCGACTGGGCCATGCACTTGAAATCTATCACGACATCTTCAACATCGAACGCGAGCCGAGGATGACCCGCTTCCTCGCCGCACAGCTCGCCAAATCTCACTACTTCGACATCACTCGCGCGAGACGAGATTTTGGCTATTACCCGCTCGTTTCGCTCGATGAGGGAATGAAAAGACTCGAAGCTTCCCTCGGCGGTTGAATTGAACGTCATTCGCTAGCGTCTACGAAGCCAAAATCATTTCGCCGCAGAACGTGCTCGCGACCAAGTTTCTCACAGCTGAAACAGCTGTTTTTGCCGCGGTTTTTCTCGCAGCGGGTTGCGATTCCCGGGGAAAGCGATAAATTTTAGGCTCTGAAATCTCATCCGCACTGTCCCACCGAAAATTCGATGATTTCCCGGGCCATTCACTCCGACCTTCCTGACGAAATGCGCGTCGTGATCACGGGCATCGGCATGACCGCGCCCAATGGCAATTCGCTGGCCGAAGTCCGCGAAGGGCTGCTCAGCGGCCGCAGCGGAGTTCGGCCCTACGAAATCCGTTACTTCGGTAAGACGCTCGCTGGGGTTTGCGATTTTGAAGTTAACCGGCATCAAACGAAGAAAGATGCGCGCCGCGGAACACGAGCCGGAAGCATCGGAATCTACTGCGCGAACGAAGCGATTCGCGATAGCGGGATCGACTTGGCAAACGTTGACAAGTCAACGGTGGGTATTTACGTCGGTGTAACCGAGCACGGAAACGTGGAGACCGAAAACGAGGTCTACCAAATCAAGGGTTACGACTACGACACTTCGTTCTGGTCGCATCACCACAACCCGCGAACGGTTGCCAACAATCCAGCCGGCGAAGTCGCTTTGAATTTGGGAATCACCGGCCCCCATTACACGATTGGGGCTGCCTGTGCCGCGGGAAATGCCGGCATGATTCAAGGCTTGCAGATGCTGCGACTCGGGGAATGCGACTTGGCAATCGCCGGTGGCGTCTCAGAAAGTATCCACACCTTTGGAATCTTCGCCGGCTTCGCCAGCCAAGGCGCACTGGCTTCCCACACGGACCCGACCAAAGCGAGCCGCCCGTTCGACAAAGCTCGCAATGGAATTGTCGTCGCCGAAGGGGGTTGCCTCTATACGCTTGAACGGCTCTCCGACGCGAAGAAACGCGGAGCCAAGATCTACGGCGAGATCGTCGGCTATGCGATTAACACCGACGCGACCGACTTTGTGCTGCCGAACCCAGAGCGGCAGGCTCAATGCATGCAACTCGCCCTGAAGCGAGCGAACATCACGGCTGAACAAATTGACATCGTAAGCACCCATGCCACAGGGACCACGAACGGCGATACGCTTGAGTGCGAAGCCGTCCGCGCGGTTTTCGGCCAGTCGGAAAAAACGTACATCAACAATGCCAAGAGCTTTATCGGCCATTCAATGGGTGCCGCGGGCGCGATTGAATTGGCGGGGAACTTACCGGCTTTTCAAGACCGCATGGTCCACGCCACAATTAATGTTGATGATCTTGACCCGGAATGCGACGTCCCGGGACTGGTGAGAGACCAGCCTCGCGAAGTGAGCCGGGTCGATTATATTTTAAACAACTCGTTTGGAATGCTCGGCATTAACTCTGCCTTGATTGTCAAACGATTTTGAACCATCAGACCACGCCCCATTGGGGACTTGGATAAGGAGGATTAATCCGCATGTCACCGGAAGAAATTCGTCAAGCGATCATTGAAATTCTTGAGGACATCGCTCCCGACGAAGATGTGTCCAATCTGAACGATGCCGTCTCGTTCCGAGAGCAGATGGAACTGGACAGCATGGACTTTCTGGACATCGTGATGGAGTTGCGCAAGCGATATCGTGTCCAAGTTCCCGAAGAGGACTATCCACAATTGGCCTCGATGGGAAGCACGGTGACCTACCTCACTCCCAAGATGGGAACAGTCCCCGCCTAATCGCGGGCCTGAAGAATTCGGCCCAAGTTTGGCGAGAGAGGTGAAATCGAATCCCTCGCGACCAAACTCCTGGTCAATACGATCCTACGACCGCCTGGCGATTCCAACAGGTAACGGCCAAGCAACCGGTTACAGCCAGAACAGACAGAGCCCCCGGGGAAATCACCCGGGGGTTTGCGTTTGTTCAACCAACAGGGTTGGGCATCTAACGAAGCTCAGCATGTCCCTCCGCACATCCGGCTGAATTTTCAAAAGTCTAATCATTCCAAGCTTCCAACAGTTGATGGTCGCAGCCAACATGTACGACACGATCATTATTGGAGCCGGGATGTCGGGATTGGCCGCCGGGATCAGACTGGCCTATTACGACCAGAAGGACTGCATCCTCGAGCGACACACAACGATCGGCGGCCTGAACTCTTTCTACCGAGTGAATCATCGCGACTACGATGTTGGGTTGCATGCGGTGACCAACTTCACGGAGAAAGGGGCGAAGAAGGGGCCTCTGGCGAGAATCCTTCGGCAATTGAGATTCAAATGGGAGGACTTTGCGCTCGCGCCGCAAAAGGGATCGCGAGTCGCTTTCCCGGGAGTCAATCTTCGTTTCAACAATGACATTGAATTGCTGGCTGCCGAGGTCGCTCGCGAGTTTCCCAATGAGCGTGATGCATTTCGGAATTTGCTCAGCCAGATCACGGACTACGACGACCTCGACCAAGCTGCCTTCGAGGTGTCCGCTCGTCAGGTTCTCAACGAGCGATTGCGGAATCCATTGCTGATCGACATGCTGCTGTGTCCCCTGATGTGGTACGGCAACCCCCGCGAACACGACATGGCTTGGGGCCAATTTTGCATCATGTTCCGCAGCGTTTTCCTTGAGGGATTTGCTCGACCGTACAAAGGCGTGCGGCTGATTCTGAAGAATCTTGTTAAGCGATTCAGGGAACTGGGTGGGGAACTTAAGCTTCGTCGCGGAGTTGGCCAAATTCTCTCCGAAAACGGGCGCGCGATCGGAGTCCAACTGGAAAACGGGGAAACCCTTTACGGCAAACGGATTCTCTCTTCGGCTGGGCACGTCGAAACGCTGCGGCTCTGCAGCGATTCAGGACAGACCGTATTGCCTGAACCAGGCCAACTCTCATTTATCGAATCGATTTCGGTGCTCAACTGCCAACCGGAAAAAATCGGCTACGACGAAACGATTGTTTTTTACAACGACAGTGAGACCTTTCACTGGTGTCGTCCCGAAAGCGAAATGTGCGATCTGCGAACCGGGGTCGTTTGCTCACCCAACAACTACCTCTACGAGGACGCCCAGAGCGAGTTGCCTGAGGGTTTCATGCGGCTGACTTCGATCGCAAGTTTCGACCGCTGGAACGCGCTGGATGAGGATGGGTATCGGCGTGAGAAACTGCGATGGTACGACCGGTCAGTCGCCTATTGTGTGCGGTTTGTGCCTGATTTCCGGTCGCATGTGATCGATACGGACATGTTTACACCAACGACCATTCGACGCTTTACTTGGCACGACAATGGAGCCGTTTACGGTGCCCCGGATAAAAAGCTGGATGGGACGACCCACCTGGAAGGACTTTATCTTTGCGGGACGGATCAGGGATTTGTTGGAATCATCGGAGCGATGATGAGCGGAATTTCGATGGCCAATATGCACTGCTTGAAGTGATGCAAGCTTTTCGCGCTAGCTATCGGTACCCGAAGTCTTCGTCAGCCGGGGCTTCGCTCTAGCCCCAAGTTCGGGGGCTTTCGTGCGACAATCCAATCCGAACTGCACCACGCCTTTCGCAAAGCCTCAGGGACGTGCGACCCGGCTCCCTCCGGGAAATTCTTTCTGAACTGGTCGGCGTTTCCAGTCACCAAACCTTCGATAGGCTGAACCCCCGCCAATTCGTTCAAGTGTGTTTGTTTGGCTTTAGCTGACTCATTGAGTTTGGGGATCCGATTTCGTATTCTTAAGGCTTCACTGAAGCCCTCGATCACCCCGTTTTTCCCCGAAAAGCTCATGCCCAAGGACTTTCTCCAAGACGCCCGCCCGAACTACGACGTGATTGTGATTGGCAGCGGGCTGGGTGGACTAACCGCAGCGAATGTATTGGCCCGTGAGGGGCGTTCTGTATTGCTGCTGGAGCAGCACTACAAACTCGGCGGCTTGGCGACTTGGTTCAAACGACCTGGCGGACATATTTTCGACATCTCCCTCCACGGCTTTCCCCACGGAATGCTGAAAAGCTGCCGCCGATATTGGACCAGCGAGATCGCGGACTCGATTGTGCAGCTGCACGGCGTCCGTTTTGACAACCCAATGTTCTCCCTGACCACCAGTTTCGATCGCCAAGACTTCACCAAGCTGCTCACGAGCCGGTTTGGCTTGGAAAAAGCGACGGTCGACGAATTCTTTAATACCGCCCGCGGGATGAATTTCTACGACGACCAGTCGATGACGACTGGTCAACTGTTCGAAAAATTCTTTCCCGGTCGAGGGGATGTCGTCCGTTTGTTGATGGAGCCGATCACCTACGCCAACGGCAGCACGCTGGAGGACCCGGCAATTACTTACGGCATCGTGTTTTCCAACTTCATATCCAAAGGGGTCTTTACGTTCCAAGGCGGCACGGACCACTTGGTCAAGTCGATGGAAAAGGAGATGCGCCGAAACGGAGTCGACATCCGAATCAACTGCGATGTCGAAAAGATTTTGGTTGAGCACGGGACTGTGAAGGGCGTACAAGTCGGCGGACGAGCCATCTCTGCCGACGCGGTCGTATCAAACTCTAACCTCCGTAGTACGATTTTCTCTTTGACGGGAAAAGAGTATTTCGATCAGAAATTCGTCGACGATGCTTTTGCGGTGCGTCTGAATAACTCCAGCACTCAAGTCTACATGGCGATGAAGGAAGGCGAGACGATCGACCGCGACACGGGCGACTTGCTCTTCTGCAGCACGGCGCCTGAATTCCGAACAGACTTGTTGTTGAGCAAACAGATCACCAGCCGCACGTTTTCCTTCTACTACCCCGATATTCGCCCGGACGGAAAACAGCGGTTCTTAATCGTCTCCAGCACGAACGCCCACTATGACGACTGGAACAAGCTTTCGCCGGAAGAGTACGAAGCGAGCAAGCAAGACCTAATCGAGACCACCCTGAATTCGCTGGAGCAATATGTACCGAATTGCCGCCAGCGGATCGCTCACATCGAAGCAGCCACGCCGCGGACTTTCGAGCATTACACCAAACACGTTTCAGGGGCGAGTTTTGGCACGAAGTTCGAAGGACTGGCGATCAGCCGAACGCTCCCCGAGCAAGTTCGCGGGTTATATCACGCCGGCAGTTGCGGAATCATCATGTCGGGTTGGCTGGGGACGATGAACTACGGCGTGATCGTCGCCAACGACGTCTTAAACTTCCTCAATACCCAAGTCGTCGCTCCGACACCCGCTACGCTGAGCTAAGGCCGCGAGTGGATAGCCGTCCGCGAGGTCAAGCGACATTGGTCGCTCGCTAAATGTCACTCTCTAGTCGCCTACCGGCAGGAAAGTTTATGAGCCGAGAACAAATCGAACAGGCGATACCGCATCGGCCACCGATGTTGCTCGTAGATGAAATCGTATCGCGCACCGAGGATACGATTGTTACGAGAAAGACGTTTCGTCCAGAGGAGTTCTTTCTCCAGGGCCACTACCCGGGACAACCCATCGTGCCGGGCGTGATCCTCTGCGAGGCGACCGTCCAATCAGGCGCGGTGCTGCTTTCCAGCCTCACCGCCGGTGTGGCCGGGGTTCCCGTACTGACGCGGATGAACGATGTCAAGTTTCGCCGTGTGGTACGACCAAGCGAAACAATTGAAATGACGGTCAAACTTAACGAACGACTTGGTGACGCCTATTTCTTAACCGGCACAGCCAAGGTAGACGGACAAACCGCAGCGCGATTAGAGTTCGCGTGCGCGATCAGTCAAGTCTAAAGCAAGCCTAATTACGTTCGGTCTTAGTCGCAGACGGTCAAACCAAGAACCTCATCTGAGCGGTTTTCACTTATCAATCTTCACAGGTCATCTGCGTTATGGACTTCCTACAACTGGCCGGCAAAAAAGTTGTCGTCTTCGGTGTGGCGAACAAAAAGAGTGTCGCCTGGCACGTGGCTCAGACCTTGGAAGAAGCCGGAGCCCAAGTGATTCATGTGGTGCGAAGCGAAACTCGCCGCGAATCGACTGCGAAACTCTTGGCCGGCAAGCCGGTCTTTGTCTGCGATGTGGAATTTGAAGAGCAAATCG
>JBJTQD010001027.1:0-829 GCA_046075445.1 Planctomycetota bacterium | reverse complement strand
CCGAGCCATCGAGTGCTACGCCGGCAAACAGTCCCCGGCTGCGCGAGTAGGAAAAAATCTCGGCATTCAAGCGGCTGTCCGTCGCCGCACCGGCTTGTCTTCCCACTGGTCCAGCAGCCACCGCCGCGTCTGCGCCGATCGTGAACTTGCCGTTGAGCAACCCGCTGACGCTTTGCGGCGTCTTGAACACCAGCACAATGTCCGTCGACTGCACGCCAACCTGCCAGCCGACATTGCCCCCAGTCAGTTCGATGAAAACCGGCGCATGCCAAGCCCCAGTCGTGTCGCGAACCAGCAAGACGCCGTTGCCATGCCGAGCCCCGACGACAAAGCTGCCCTTGATCACCCGCGGAATAATCCCGACCGCATGGGCGTTGTTCAGCATCTCGCGAGGGATCCCATCGTTCGGGATTACCATGATCTCATTCAGGACAGTGTTCGCCTCTTGAACAGTCCGATCCTCGCGGGATTGAGCGGAGCAGGGAACGACCAGCAGGCTGAAGGCTGTGACGAGAAAAGCGAAACAGCTGACGATGGTTTTCATGATTTGCTCTTCCTGAACGAAGCGAGACTCCTCTACCGACCAAGAATTTACCCCGCCTCCAGAAAAATCAACAAGACGAGTTTCCTGTCAGCACCCCACGCTGCACCAAGGTGCAGAAATTGATCAGCGAGAATTTCGTTTGCTCTTTCGTTCTCCTCTCGCCCCCTTGAGGGAGGAAAGGGTGAAGCGAGAAAAGTTCCCGAAATCAAGTCAACCTGAGCGTCGCGTCGAACCGTCCGAGCCGCGGTGCGGCATCGGCCGGGTCGACCCAATATTTTGGGCGGA
>JBJTQD010001026.1:0-2405 GCA_046075445.1 Planctomycetota bacterium | reverse complement strand
GCCAAACGCGGCGGCTGATTGGCTGGCGTTTGGTTGGGGCTAGGTAAAGTGAAGCCGGTCGCTCGTGAGCTCCCGGCGAGGTCGGGAGACTATTGCTGAGCGCGTCTTCGAGAGAGTTGAATTCACGAGACCAGAACAGCTTGGATTACTGGTCAACAAAAAACGCCTTGCCGAGCATGGGGCTCGACAAGGCGTTGAGATTGCTTCGCGGTTGAAATGCTTTCTGCTCGATCCTGAGCGAAAACAATTCAAACTGGAAAACTACTTGCCGAGTTGGTCGGCGAGTGCTTCGGCGCCATAGACATAACGGAGCGCGTCGCGAATCGCGCTGCTGTGGACGCTGACCGAACGGCTTTGCGTGTCGCTGTAGACGAAATCGCCAGTCAGCGATTGGATGTTGCCGTCGAAGATCAGCCCGACCAGTTCGAGATTCTTGTTCACGACTGGACTACCGGAGTTGCCGCCGATGATGTCAGCCGTAGAAACAAAGTTGAACGGGGTCGAGAGGTTGAGCTTGTCCTTGGCAGCATGCCAGCTTGGGGGAAGGTCGTAGTTCTCCTGTCCCTTGTGAGCCAGTTCATGAGTAAAAGCTCCACCAAAATCGGTCCAAGCGGGAACCTTCTTGCCGTCTTCTTCGTAACCCTTCACCGGACCGAAGGAGAGACGCAGCGAGAACGTTGCGTCGGGATAAGTCGAAGTTCCCTGGGTCGCGAAAATCGCGTTCGAGACCTGCGCGTACGACTGCTTTTCGAGCTCATCCAATTCGTCGGTCAACTTGCGGAACCGGCGAATCTCGGGATCGAGTTGGCGAATGAAAGCGACCAGCGGGTCAGTGCTGCTGGCGACGCCGCCGAGTCCGCTCTTGACCAGCGCCTTGCGGGCGTCGACATCCATCAGGCTGGTGCCGCTGATCAATTCCGCGGCGCGGTCATTGGGAGATTTTCCCTTGAGCATTGCCACGCAAACCGGATCATCGGCTCCGCGGATTTCAACCATCCGGGTCATCGAATCGGCGAGCAACATTTGATCGAGGTCGGGGTAAATCGGGGCAGTCGAATAGAGTTGCTGTTCCAGCGAGGCTCGGCCGGCGTCCGTATATTCCGGCAGTCGCTCAGCGGAAGGCTTTTGGTCTTCTTCAACCATCTGGACGATCGTCTCGGCGATTTCAAACAGCCGGGAGGTGATCGTCACGCCCTTTCCGAGGATCGCGGCGCGGCGTTTCTGAATGTCAGCGATGCGGTCCCATGCTGCGGCTGAGGAAGCCAGCTTCGGGTCTGCTTTGACTTTGGCGAGGAGCGCGTCTTCGGCGGCTTGCTTGGCGGCGAAGATGCTCGGGTCCTGCAGGCCGTTGACGCGGCCGAAGTAAACCTTGCGAGAATTTTGCACGCCGAACAGTTCGTCCTTGGCGCGACGAGCGGCTTCGGGGCCGCCCAGCCCGAACTGCTGCAGCGCGATTTCGCGGCGGCAGAGCGAGTTGAGCACGAACGGGATCCGGAGATCACGCTGGAACTTGAGGGCATCGACCGTCAAGATGCGGCTTGTGCGTCCCGGATTACCGGCGACGAAGGTGATTTCATCTTCACCCGGGCCGTTGGGCGACCACTTGAGGAAGTGTTCGATCTTAGCCGGTTGATCATTCTCGTAAACGCGGAAGATGCAAGCGTCGAGGTTGTAGCGGGGATACTCGAAGTTGTCGGCGTCGCCACCGAAGAAGGCGATGCCAGCTTCAGGAGCCCAAACGAGTCGAACGTCGGTGTATTTCTTGAATTGGTAAAGGTGGTAGCGGCCACCGCCATACAGGGTGATGACATCGCAGCGCAGGCCAGTCTTATCGCTTGCTTCCTGCTGGATCTTAGCGATGACGGCTCGGCGAGCGGCGACTGCCTTCTCGGGAGTCAGGTCAGCGGCAACCGCGGCATTGACTTCAGCCGTAACATCGCGGATTTCGACGAGCTGGTTTAGCTCCAGATCCGGAGCCTTCAGTTCCTCGGCCAAAGTGCGGGCGAGGTAACCATTTTTCAGGATGTCACGTTCCGGTGTGGAGAGCTTGAACAGGGTGTCAGAGCCAACGTGGTGGTTGGTGAGCACCAAGCCGTTTGAGGAGATAAACGAAGCCGATCCCCCGACATTGAAGCGGACGCAGGACTTCATCAGATGGTCAGCCCACTCGTCGGTGACCTCGATGCCATACTTCTGCTTCAAATACTCTTTGGGCAGCGCGTTGAATAACCACATCCCTTCGTCAGCCGCGGCTAAGTTTGGGACCAGCAGCCATCCGGCCAGCAGGGTTAAAAAAAGAAGCCATTTCGATTTCATGTTTACCTTCCGATTTGAGAGATGTCCGTGAACCGGATTATTGATTGAGCAAAGCAGTCAATTGAAAAATTCATTTTCGAGACGACGGC
>JBJTQD010001025.1:0-8186 GCA_046075445.1 Planctomycetota bacterium | reverse complement strand
TTTTTTAGCGCGGAGGTGGAACCACTAATCAACGCTAATGAAGAAGGAATAATGCAGGAAGGGAACCACTGATTTCCGCTGATGGGAAGTAAGGCGTTGGTAGTTGTTTGGTTGGCCGGGAGGTCGGCGAAAATCAGGGTTCCGAACCGGAGGCTGGCGCGAAACCCCGACTGATGAGGAGTGGCAAGCTGCGCCCGTGGGGGGTCCTGTTGGGACGAAAAGTCCGGTTTTTCGGTGCGTTGGTGGACGGAGGTGCGGAAGTCGGAAGCCGAATTTGGGGCTTCTTGGCCGCTGCTGGGCGTTTAACTTGAATCTGAAATTCCGGCTTTTACAATCAAATAGGTGATTGAATAGCGATCGGAACTACCGGTCGTGGAGGCGATCTCTAATTTGCTGTCGATGCAAATCGCAGTTTTGATTTAATTGATCGCGGCACATCGCGCAAGACCCGCACGAGTTTCTTTTTTCGACTTGGGTTGCGCTCGACGACTGCATCTTGACGAACATCGTGTACAGCGCGGTGGGCTGTGCCCAGCCAACCGCGCTTCATCCTGAGATGGGAGCTGAATTTTCTCTGTCTAATTTGATTCCGATGGATAAAGCGGCAGCCATGTTGGGCATTTCGGTCGATCGCCTCGCCGAGATGCGTTCCAGTGGTGAAATCCATGGCCTCCGCGATGGCACCTCCTGGAAATTTAAGAAACAGGAACTGGACCGCATCGCCGATGAACTCGGAATCACCTTGAAGGCGGGTGGTGACGACAGCGAGGATTTCGAATTGAGCGACTCTTCGGGTAGCGAACCCGTGTTGCTCGACGAGAGCGAAGAGTTGTTGCTGGACGACAGCAGCGACAGCGGCGTGTTCCAGCCCAAGGGTGGAAACATCGTCGACGAAGATGCTCCTTCGAAAAAGAAGGGACCAGCCGACACCGACAAACTCGGCAATAAGAAGGGCCCTGGTTCCTCCAAGAAGATGGCTGATGACGATCTGCTTCTCGCGGAAGAAGATGACATCAGCAGCGACTTCGAAGATAGTGATTTGATTCTCGACGACAGCGACTCGAGCGGCGACTTGGCTGCCACTGGCAAAAAGAAAGCCGCAGCTGATGACGACGAGTTTGCTCTCTCTGACGAAGGCCTCCAACTCGGTGGCTCGGACATCGATGACCTCGAACTTTCCAACGACGGCGACATGCTCAGCTTGGCTGAGCCCGATGACGCGGAATCGGAAGCTCTGTTTCCGGAAGATAATTTCGATTTGACTCCGTCTGAACCAACCGACTCGGATGATTCAAGCGGCTCGCAAGTTATCGCTCTGGACGAATCTGAGGTCTTCAGCAGCGGATCGGACGCGACGATACTCCAAGGCGGAGCTGACTTCAGCCCAGTGGCTGATGGCGATGGCGACTTGGGCGGCGAGTTGGTTGACACGATGCCCTCGGGCCCGATTGGCGGTCCGGTCGTGACCGTGCCCGCGGCTGAAGCTCCCTTCTCGCTCTGGCAAGTTCTCTCTCTAGGGCTATTGCTCGCCGTGATGGTCCCCAGCGGGATGATCGCTTACGACCTCTGCCGTAACCTCTGGGCGCCAGAGGGAGCGACGATCAGCTCGGGCCTGCTGCCGTTCATTCTGGAAGTCTTCCAGTAAGTCGGCTAATCAATTTGAAAAACATCAGGCCAGCCACCCTCGCGGTGAGCTGGCCTTTTTCTTTTGCCTTTCTAATGTTTCGCGCAGCCGCACTCCTGGACAAGTAACTGAATTTCCGAACCGCCAGTTTGAGAGGAGGCGTCTGCTGGTTGAGACCGAGGTAGCTTTCCCGCTAGGATAAGCAGATCGATTTTCGCTTCCCGGCCAGAAAGCAACTGTCATGAGTTCTCTTCATTCCCTCCTTCACGAGATCATCGATTACGCTGGCCTCTATCCCCCAGCCGGTTTGCCGTTGCCGGAGGTCGTCAGCAACTATGCCGGCTATCGCCAACACCCAGCCGCTTGGATGCTCGCCCGCCTGATCATTCCAGTGAATCGCTTGTCGGAATTTGCCGAAACCGCACGGACGAGTTGGTCGCTCAGCGATCCCGAGCACTTACCTTGGCGAATTAGTTGCCTCGTCCCTGCACCCGAGGAAAACCTTCAGGCTTTCGAGCAGGCGTGGCAGCAGATCAAGCAATTCAACCAGGAGTACTCCGTCCAGGCTCTGATTGATGCAGTTGAAACCAAATGCGAATCCGTTCCTCTGCTTCAAAAGGCGGCGACGATTTGCCAAGAGGGAATCGCGACTTATTGGGAACTGCCCCACACTCGAAGCTGCACCGAACTGCTGACGACGCTGGCGGCTTTGGGACCGGCGCATCGAGCCAAAATCCGAACCGGCGGAGTTCAAGCTCAACTTATCGCCACCGCAGAAGATGTGGCTCGTTTCATTTACGAATGCGCGGCCGCGAGAGTTGCCTTTAAAGCGACGGCCGGACTGCATCATCCGCTGCGCGCCGAGTATCGCCTGACTTACGAAGCGAACAGCCCCTGCGCGACCATGCATGGCTTTCTCAATGTCTTTTCGGCAGCCGTGGCGGCTTGGAGTCAGCGGGCCAGCGTCGAGCAGATTGCTGATTTGCTTACCACGTCCACCCCGGCTGATTTCCAGTTTGGTGAGAGCGGATTCTCGATCGGTAATTGGCGCTGCTCTCGGGAGGAAATCAAATCGGCTCGCGAGCGATTTGCGATCGGATTTGGTTCCTGTTCTTTCAGCGAGCCCGTCGAAGACCTCCGCGAGTTAGGCTGGCTGAGTTTGGAAACAGCGGAGCAACATCCCTGAGCAGCTTTTCCGCTCGGCCTGACACGGCTGATCATCCCAAGTAATCCAGAAGTCTTCATGCCAACAGGCAACTCACTTATTGAAGGACCAGAAGTTGATTTACTCTCTCGATGCAACTCACGCGGCGAATCTGACCAGCTGGATCGAATCGGCTAACTCTCCGAATACTGACTTTCCTCCGCAAAATCTTCCGTACTGCGTGTTCAGTCGTGGTGGTCAAAAGCGGATCGGCGTGGGGATTGGCGATCAGGTTCTGGACTTGAGAGCGCTCGCTGAGGCGGGTTTACTGCCAAGCAGTGTGAATCAGGCGGTGTCGGGCTCAACCTTGAATCCGTTGATGAGCCTTGAGCTGCCGGTTCGCCGCGAATTGCGTTCCGCTCTTTCGCAGCTGGTCACGGATGCGAGCAGCCCGGTGGCCGTGAATACCGAGCTGCGAGGTCGCTGTTTGTTTGCGCAGCGGGAAGTGACGCTCGAAATGCCGGCGGCGATCGGCGATTACACCGACTTCTATGCGAGTGTATTTCATGCGACGAATGTTGGCTCGATGTTTCGACCAGACAATCCGCTGCTGCCAAACTACAAGCACATTCCAATCGGCTATCACGGTCGGGCTTCGAGCATTGTCCCGAGCGGCACGCCGGTGCGACGTCCTTCGGGACAGTTGCCGCCGGCCGTTGAGGGGCAGGCACCGACATTTGGCCCCTGTCAAAACCTCGATTACGAACTAGAGCTTGGATTCTGGGTGGGGCAGGGGAATCAGCTGGGGAGTTCGATTCCCCTGGCCGAGGCTGAGCAGCATCTGTTCGGCGTCTGTCTGCTGAATGACTGGTCAGCTCGCGATATGCAGCGCTGGGAGTATCAGCCTCTAGGTCCGTTTTTGGCAAAGAATTTTGCGTCCTCGATCTCGCCTTGGGTTGTGACCCTGGAGGCACTCGCGCCGTTCCGCTGCGCCAGTTACCAGCGGCCTGCGGACGATCCTCAGCCGCTGCCCTATCTGACCGATTCGCACGACCGCACGGCAGGCGGGTTTGAAATTCAGCTGGAGGTTTACCTTGCCTCTCGACAGATGCGGGAGCAGGGGCACGAGCCGATTCGAATCAGCTGCGGGTCGTTCGCTCAAATGTACTGGACGCCCGCGCAAATGCTGACTCATCATGCGAGCAACGGTTGCAATCTGCAGAGCGGCGACCTAATCGGCAGCGGCACGGTCAGCGGGCCTGCGCGGGAGTCGCGGGGCTGTTTGCTCGAGCTGACTTGGAATGGAGAATTCGGTAAGCCTGTTCCGGGGAACCAGCGCACGCCGCTGGAACTGCCCACTGGCGAGAAGCGAATTTACCTCGCTGATGGAGATGAGGTGACCTTCCGTGGTTGGTGCGAGCGAAATGGGGCGCGGCGGATTGGTTTGGGCGAGTGTCGGGGACAAATTGAGTCGGCTCGATGAACGATTGGCTTGCGATTTTCGGTGGTCAAGTAAAACATTCGTTCAGCCTCTACTTCTGCGTCGAAATGGCTTTGGGGTGTCCCCAAGTTATCGGTAGACTTATAATTTCGGATAGAGCAGCGTCGCGGCAACCGAAGTCGCGGCGGGGTTTCACTGCGCTGCCTTCTCGGATAACGGCACCCTGCGGTTACGGCCAGATCGATGTCTGCCACAAACGTTTTTTGCGGGCTTTTCGCGTCGGCTTTTTCTTGGGAGACCCATGAGACAACTATCCGCCAAGCCAGCGTCGGCCGAGCCCCTCGCGACGACAATTCGAGCGGTCCATTGTGGCTTGTTAACGCTCTCGCTCCTCTTCGCGGTGGGCTGTGGTCCGGTGGACCAAATCGAGCAACACGTCATGCCACGGGAGCGAACCGGGATCCCCGAGGCGGTACGAATTCCTGCAGCTCAAAACCAGTCGGCTCCTGCTGTCCGCAGTCGCATGGTGACCGCGATCGCCGCATTGCCGTCGGCGACTTGGTTCTTCAAAGCAGTCGGTCCCGTCGAAGACATGGAAGCAACGCTTCCTTCTCTGACGAGCTTCTTTCAATCGGTTCGCTTTGATGCTCAAGGGAAACCGGAGTACACCCCGCCCGTCGACTGGAAAAAAGGGGCGGCACGCCCCGGTCGATACGAGACTTTATTGCTTGGACCGGGCGGGACTCCGAGTGTCGAGTTGGCCATTTCCGAACTGGGGCCAAATCAAGACCTGACATCTAACGTGAATCGTTGGCGGCGCGACCAACTTGGATTAAGCGCACTCGACGATACAGCGGCTCGCGAGTCGCTGAAGTCACTTCCCTTTCAAGGCGGAGAGTTTCTGCTGTTCGATGAGGTAGGGATGTACCGCGGCGGCATGGGCGGTCCGATGAGCGGGGCTGTCGCTTCGGCAAACAGTGCAACCCTGCCGACTGCGGACAAGACCACAACGCCGAAAGTTGCTTCCGAGTCTGCTCCACCGCCTCTCGCGTTTGTCGCCCCCGAGGGCTGGACTCAGTTACCCAATCCGATGTTTGCTGCGGTTCGTTTTGAGCGCGTCGATGGCGAGAAGAAGGCGGCCATCTCGGTATCGGAGATGAATCCGTCGCTGAACACTTGGGAGACGGCGCTTGGCTCGTGGCTGGAGGAGCTCGAGTTACCGGGTTTGGATGCGGCTCAAGTCGGTCCTTTCGTTTCCGAGGTAACGATTGATGGTCAAACCGGAAAACAGATTCAACTGTTGATCCCGGATGCAACCAAGGCGATCATTGCCGCGCGAGTCGAACAGGGCGGCAGGGCATGGTTCGTAAAGCTGGCCGGAGAGAAGTCGCTCGTCGAAAAGTCGCAGGGAGATCTGAAAGCGTTTATCGAGTCGATTCGCTTTAAACCCGCAACCGATTCAAAATAAAGGCCTACCCTATTTTGGCAGGCTAGTCATAGAAGGACTTGAAGCTCATGTCTACAAAAGTCATCGCCGATCAAGCTGCATTGCTGGACGCAACGGGAATTGCTCCCGAGCGGTCGCGATCTGGTTCGGCCAGCCTGCTCCAAAGCCTGCTGATGCCACTGGCAAGTCTGAAGCTAACCGTCTTCCTATTGATTGCGTCGGTCTTCGTGACTTGGCTAGCGACGATGGAACAGACTCGCGTCGATTTCTGGGCGGTCAAGCAGAAGCATTTTCCGGAGCTCTTTGTATTTACGCCGTTTCAAGTTCTCTTTCCGCCGGCTTGGTTTCCCAGCCTGCAGAACATTCCTGAGCAAGCAGGCTTCTACGTTCCGAGCGGATTCTTGTTGATCGTTGCGATGCTCATCAATTTGACCGCGGCACACGTGCTCCGGATGCGGATTCAAGCCCGGGGAGCTCAACTGATTTTGGGACTGGTTGTCGCCGCGATCGGTGCCGTAGTCACATGGCTGGTAATCTTCAACGGGCAAAACCCCAACGGGTTTCAAGCCGAACCGCCGGTCAGCTACCGGACCATGTGGATTTTGATGCAAGCTCTGCTTGGGGCTCTATCGATCGGCCTGTGCGTGACCGCTGCGATTCAACCGCGGGAGAAGCGAGCAGAGCGTTTGATCGCGGGCGCGCTCGGCGGACTGCTGCTCGCGACAGTCGCGTTTGTCTGGTCAGTTGGAGAGCGGGCCTTTATCGGTGAATCGGCAATGCGAATCCTTTGGCAGTTGCTCCAGGCAACGGTCGCGGGGTTGGCAGTGCTCGCAGGAACTCAACTCCTGTTCCGTCGCAAAGGCGGTATCGTGCTAGTCCACATTGGCATTGCCATGCTGATGATCAATGAGCTCTATGTGACGATGACCAACGTCGAGCAGCGGATGGCAATCGCCGAGGGCGAGAACATTTCTCATGCAGTCGACATCCGCTCGGCGGAATTGATCGTCGCCGATACAGCCGATCCAGCAGCGGTCCAGCTGACGACCCTACCTGTTTCCCTCTGGAGCAACGGCCAGCGAATTTCCGATCCGCGGTTGCCCTTTGATTTGCGTTGCATCCGATACGAGCCAAACACGGAAATCAGCGCCGTCAGCGGCGGCCCCAATCCGGCGTCGAAGGGGCTCGGTCAACGCTTTGAAATTCAGCCCAAACGAGTGACGGCGGGCACGGATTCTCGGCAAGTCGCCGACATGGCAGGAGCATACGTTCAGCTTCTAGACAAGCAGAGCGGCGCGGACCTTGGTACTTATCTGGTCAGCCAAATTCTCTACGAAGAAGGCTTTTTCGATGAGGTCGAAGCGGCGGGGAAAAAGTACACGCTCGGGCTGCGATTCCGGCATTACTACAAACCTTACGAGATCAAACTTCTCGATGCCGTGCAGGAAAACTATGTCGGCACGACAACTCCGCGGCATTTCGAGTCCAAGTTCTTGATGAGCGACAAGTCGCGGGGAATCGATTCGCTGGAGAAGCGAGTCTTCATGAATAACCCGATGCGATATGGAGACGAGACGTTTTATCAGGCCAGCATGGATCGGCTGCCGAGCGGACGAGAGTACACGGTTCTGCAAATCGTAAAAAACCGGGGCTGGATGATCCCTTATGTGGCTTGCATGTTCGTGGTCGTCGGATTGTTTGCCCAATTCGGCAGCGTTCTGCTCGGCTACCTCGACAAGCGAGCGGCCGCACGTGCGGCTTTACCGGTCTCGGACCTTTCCCAATCGCTGCAAGGAAAACCGGCTCGGGACGGATCAACTGTGATGCCGATCCCGAAAGTGGGCTGGGGCATTCCGCTGGTTTGCCTTGGTCTGGCACTGGGCTATGTCGGCTACTCGGCGAACAAGGCTGCCCGCGAAAAGGTGATCAAAAACCAGATGTCACTGGACCGCTTTGGAACGATTCCGATTGTTTACAAGGGACGGATTCAGCCTGTCGACAGTCTTGCTCGCAACACGGCGCGGCAAATGGGTAATCGGGAGACCGTTGCTCTTCCCGGCGGGACGCGAGTTCCGGCAATTCAATGGCTGGCTGATTTGGTTTTCGATCCCAACAGCGACAGCAAATATCAAATCATTCGGATTGAAGACCCAGAGGTCCTGAACCTGCTGGGCCTCTCTGCGCGGGAGGGACTGAAGTACACGCTGGCGGAGATCAATGCCTCGCGCGACAAGCTTGAAAAGCTGCTCGGTGAAATCGGACAACGCTCGGTCGAGAAGCGGACTCCGTTCGATAAGCGGGTCGTCGAATTGAGCGAGAAGCTGAATCAACTGAAGGTCTTGCGCGATGCGATGTCGGACCCAAGTGCCGATCCCGAGCAGGATCCATTTCAGCGACTGATCAACTCCAGCATGGCGACCAAGCTCGATTTACCGTTGGCCGTTCGAACAGCAGATTCGAAACTTCCTTGGACTTCGATACGCGCGGCTTTCGATGTGAAATGGCTGCAAGACTTGGCGAATCAGCACAT
>JBJTQD010001024.1:0-2166 GCA_046075445.1 Planctomycetota bacterium | reverse complement strand
ATTTGATCGACAGCCAGTTTGCTGGCGAGTTCGCCTGCGGCATGAGCCCCCATCCCGTCAGCCACGATGAAGAGGTGCCCGCGTTTGCTCCACTGGTCGGCATTCTGGGCCATAGACACGCAGAGGTTGTCTTGGTTATTCGTGCGGCGCATCCCGAGGTCGGTCAAGGAAGCGACAGTCAGAATCTGTTCCCACTTAATGTTGCCGTCGCTCATTCTCGATGTCGCTTTAGCTGGCTCATGTTCCCTGACATTGAAAAATCGAATCCATCGGCAAGCAAATTGAATCAGCTAGCGTCCGTAAGCGTTATTTTTTCCGAAGGTATCTTAATCTGCAATCGGTTTCGAAAAAACGCGATGCCTGCGAATCTTGGAGGAAAAAGCTCGGGTTTTCGGTTTCTCGAGGCTGGCTGTTGGGGCAGCCGATAAATCGCTCTGGCCCGACCGCCGGGACGTCTCTATAGTCCGCCCGCTGTTTTCCCGCTTTGAATCGAAAACGGGTGGTGCCTGAGCGAGCTTTATATCGCCTCGCCGCGAGCGGCTGAATGGGACTTGGAAGAGAAAAAATAGGCTCTTGTCTGATGAGACAGGCGACAGGGAACTGGAAAATCGATCGTTCTGACGTAACGGCGACCGGAAGGGGAGTCGTTCGGCAGTCGCGTTGGTTATTCGTTTGTCTGGTGCTCCTGTTGCTCGCGAATAACTCTGGATGCGTTCAGCGACGGATGTTGATTCGCAGCCAACCTGAAGGGGCGATGGTGACGATTGATCGCCAGGCGATCGGCCAGACGCCGGTCTCAGTCCCCTTCACCTACTACGGCACTCGCGAAATTCAGCTTGAGAAAGACGGCTATCAGACGATTCAGGTCCGGCAGCGACTGCGACCGCCTTGGTACGAAGTCTTTCCACTCAGCTTCTTCTCGAATCACTTTGCGATGCGCGAGGTGAGAGATGTCCGTCGACTTGACTTTGAGCTGATTCCCAAAGTTCAGGTATCGGAATATCAGCTGATCGAGCGCGCGAATCAGTTGCGGACAGATGTCGGCCGCGGAACGGTGACCGCTCCGATTGGCAAGTAAACTCGCAGGCTCATTCGCGGCAAAGCCTTAGGCTGCAACGTCCCGGGCTGCAAAGACTCGGCGTAGGGCGAGCGAGATTTCTGAGTTGCCGCTGCTTCTCAATCGCTGGAAATCGGCCATTCATTCTGGATGACGCCTGTGCTCTTCCATTCCTCCGTAGAACGCCGCGGTTGCTCCTTTAAATTTGGGCGTCCGGCGACACAAGCGAAACCAGGCGGGGAAAGCAGAAGAAAAAGTCCGCGTTACGGGGCGTCATTCGAACGCCGCACCGATATAGTGAATTGCTTCTCGGCCGCGATGAACTTGCGGAGATACTTCGGAATGAACTTGCTGCTGGGACTTAGTTACCCAGAGTTGCTGGCGAAGCGCGAAGAAGTTGGAGGAGCGAGCCCGAGAGTATCGCTTTAAGGCGAAGCAGAGCCAGCGAACGTTTTGTCTGAGTATTTGGCTCGCGTTGAAAAAAGCCGACCGCATCAGCTTGCGGGATGACTTGTTCGAGGCAAGTCGGGCCGATGCGGTCGGTGTTTTTTGGAACAGCAGATTTCCGCCGGGAGACGGCAGTTGCTGAGAGAGTTGCTTTCAGTCCAGCTGCATCGGCGTTGGAGAGTCCAAGCCGATGCAGTGACAGACTGAAGAACGTTTTGGCTTGGGGTGACTAGAAGTCGGTGCGGCTTCCGCCACCACCACCGCCGCCGCCTTGGCCACGACCACCGCCTTGGCCCCCACCGCCTTGGCCACGACCACCGCCTTGACCACCACCGCCTTGACCACCACGGCCACCGCCGGGTCCACCGCGACCCATCATCGGCAGTTCAACCTTTTCACCCTTGAGGTCTTCGAAGGCTTTCTTCTGGTCGTCGCTCAGAAGAGAAATGACCTCTTTGTCCATATCGGCTCGCATTGCCTGCATCTTTTCCATGGCAGCTTGGCGATCGTCGCCAGCTTCAGCCATGATTTCTTGCATCTTCTCTCGCATGCCCGCGGCCATGTCGTCGAGCTTGCCTTGGATTTCGGACTTCAGGTCGTCGTCGATTTTCAGTTCCTTGGCGATGTTGTCATCGAGCAGAGCGCGGGCACCAGCGGCTTGG
>JBJTQD010001023.1:0-1859 GCA_046075445.1 Planctomycetota bacterium | reverse complement strand
GTTCCATCCGCTTCCGACCGAAGTGAAGCTTTGCACGCCGAGCCCCGGATCGAAATCGGCTGTGCCGGTAAAGTTGCCGACAAGGTAAACGGCGCCAAACGAGTCGACTTCGATCGCCTTGGCCGCGACTTGAAGGTTGCCGCCAAAGGTCTGGACCCACATCAAGCTGCCGGCTGAATTTACCTTCGTGACGAACGCGTCCGTCGCTCCTCTGGCGGAGACGTTCCGGACGGCTGGGCCGGGATCGAAGTCGACCGTGCCGGAAAAGTGGCCGAAGGTGTAGACGCTGCCAAAGCTGTCCGTGGTGATCGCTTGACCGGATTCAGCCGCGTCGCCGGCAAACTGGTGAGCCCAAACAAAGTCGCCGGCCATCAGGCAGCGTGACTCGAGGGTTTGGTACTCGGTCGAGCGGCTTGCGGAGGCCTGGGGTCGGGCCAGCAGGTTTTTGGGATTGAGCAGGCGGTCTTGGATTTTTCGGAAGAGGTTCATGGTTTCCGGCCCTTGGCGAAAAGCGTCTGTTTTTGTGAGCAACCACGGCAAATTGATGGCTGCAGGAGTCAATCGCGGTCGGGGCGGGAAACGCACAGGGATTTTCGAAAATCATTTTTGTGCGTTTTTGGGGCGGACTTCGATAGGAAGGAGGACGGAACCACTAATGGGCACTAATGAAAGGAAAAAATGAAAAGGGAACCACTGATTAACGCTGAGGGAAGTTAATGAGGAAGGAGAAGTAGGGGGGAAGAACAGGTGGAACAAGGGACATAAGAACGGTGGGGGATGTCGGGAAATGAGGTGCTGGATGGCGAAATGAATATAGAGAAGTCGCGGTGTGGATTAACTCCTTGTGTGGGGCGGGCTAGAATCAGGGGCGAGCTGGGTTTGCTTCTTTTACTGGTGCTTTGCCGCATGCATGGGGAACAGGAATTTCAGGCGTTCATCGAGCGGATTCGCAAGGGTGATTCCTCGGCGGCGGAGGAGCTTGTGCGGCTGTATGAACCGATCGTGCGCCGTCAAATTCGGATGCAGATGGTCGATAGCCGGCTCAGCCGACTCTACGACTCGGTCGACTTTTCTCAGGCGGTGATGGCGAGCTTTTTTCTGCGTGGAGCGGATTTCGAGTTGCAGCAACCGCAGGACTTGGTCCGCCTGCTAATGACGATGGCTCGAAACAAACTCGCTTCGAGCGCCCGCCGCGTGCTCGCTCAGAAACGCGATGGCCAGCGGCGGGATGTCGACGCGCCGCTGCTAAATCAGGTCGCCGATGGATCGGATACACCGAGCCGGATCGTGTCGATGCTCGAGCTGATTGCGGAAGCGAAAAAGAAGCTGACGCCGGAGGAGCAGCAGCTGGTCGATTTGCGGAGCGATGGAAAGAGCTGGGATGAGATCGCGGCTGAACTAGGCGGGACGGCTCAGTCTCGGCGAATGCAGTTGGCTCGGGCGATGGAGCGGGTGACTGAGTCGCTGGGAATCGAACCGTAATCATGGCGGCGTTGATCGAAGGCTACCCGTTTTAAGTTTGCGTTTTTGTTTGGCTTCGTTTCGAGTCGATAGTGGATTGATTCTCGAATTGCTGGTGCAGTAACGATGAGTGGCTCGGAAAAATCGGAGACTAGCGATCGTGGTCAGAGTAATCCATCGCTGGGGGGGCAGAGATCGGCCAGTCGTTCGGTATCGATCTTGCTGGAGTTCAAGCGGGACCGGGCGACGGGCGAGCGGGTAACGGCTCGGCAATTTGTCGATCGCCTTGGGATATCGGACACAGAGTTGGTCGTCGATTTGGCTTTTGCCGAATTGCTGGAAGAAGAGCAAGCGGGGGCAGCGGGAGTCGAAGAGCGGCTCTATGCAGAGTTCCCGCA
>JBJTQD010001022.1:0-6902 GCA_046075445.1 Planctomycetota bacterium | reverse complement strand
GACGGCAGCCTTCTTGAGGACGGGGTCCCACTCGCGCAGTCCCAATCGATCTTGAATCAGGCAGCTCTGTCCGGCCGCGTCGACGACAACTTGAGCTCGCAACTCAACCTTGGTTCCATCTTCATCGACGGCGACAACTCCAACTGCCCGCTCCCCTTCGAACAGAACCTCCAGCACGCGAATTCCTTCATAGGCCTCCACACCCTGCTCGCGGGCATTATCGAGCATCACCTGATCGAATTCAGCCCGAGTCACTTGCCAAGTCTGCGACGACTCGTGCGGCTTGTGCTCCACGAAATAGAACGGCGCGGAGAGTTTGCCTTGTTCGGTGATGAACTGCACGCTGTGCTTTTCAACGAAGCGGCCACCGCGAAGCTTAGGAAGCATCCCCAGCCGTTCCAGAACCCAAAACGTTTCCGGGATGAGCGACTCGCCGATGTGGTAGCGGGGAAACCGCTCTCGCTCCAGCAGCACGACGCGGTGACCCTTTTGAGCCACCAAGGTCGCAGTGGTTGCTCCCGAGGGGCCGCCGCCGATCACGATCACATCCGGGGGATTGGCAACGAGTGCTTTTAGTCCAGTGGCAGCTTGAATCATGATTCTTTCAACCTTGTCTTAAGGAAACTCTGCGTTCTGAACCGAACGCCCGCCATTCCCGTTCACTAAATTATCGCCTGAAAAGTGTCAAAACAATAGTTGTTTGAACGACTATCAGGACCAATTCGTCCAGTTTGGCGGCTTTTTTGCCCTCCAACGCCCGCTTGCCGGGGTGTTAAAATGGCGGGACACGCCGCTGACCCCATTCCGAGCCCCCTATGCGATTACCCCCAAACCTGCCTCCCTCGCCCTGCCGACTGCTGCTCTGGACATTGGCATTACTTGGCGCCGTCGGCCTGTACTGCCACTCCGCAGTCGCGCAGACGCACTCCGAGAGCCCTACAACTGACTCAGAAACACGGCTAACTCAAGGCCACGCGCACAACGATTATCTGCACGAGCGCCCCCTGCTGGAGGCACTCGAACGCGGCTTTGTCAGTATCGAAGCCGACATCTTTCTCAGCGATGGAAAACTCCTGATTGGCCATACTCCAGCCGACCTCCGCCCGGAGCGAACTCTCGAGGGAATGTATTTAGAGCCGCTCGTCGAGTGGATAAAGAAACACAATGGGTCAGTGCACGCCTCAGGGCAGCCGCTGATTCTGCTGATCGATATCAAGACCGACGCCGCCAGCACTTGGGAGTCGCTGCACCCGCTGCTGCTGAAGTACCGGGAAATTCTCTCTGAGACAGTCGATGGGAAATTCCAGCCGCGAGCCGTAACGGTCATCATCAGCTGCAACCGGGCGATCGAAAAAATTCTCGCGACTCGGCCGCAGCTCGCTGGAGTCGATGGCCGGCTAAGCGATTTGGAGAGTTCACTGCGCGCCGATGAAATGCCGCTGCTGAGCGATGCCTGGGCAAAGCATTTTCAGTGGCGCGGCAGCGGCCCGATGTCAGACGCCGAAGCGCAGAAGCTGCGCGATATCGTCACCAAGGCCCACTCAACCGGTCGCATGGTTCGCTTTTGGGCGACCCCAGAGACAGTCCCTCTCTGGCGAGAGCTGCAGTCGGCCGGAGTCGACCTCATCGGGACCGACCAGCTCGAGCGCGTTGAAGAATTTCTCAAGCAGTCCGCCGGCAAGAAATAATCAATCGCAAAGCCAGCGCATCCACTTCTCTGCTCCACCTCGTCCGGTGCGGTCCATCCACTGCAGAAGGAAGTAACTGAGCAAGAGAAACAGAACTGCCAGCGGGACTGAAATTGTCGCCGGCATCGCCACTCGCCAAAACTCAGTCGGCTCGCTCCCCGCATAAGCTCCGTAGATCCAAAGCGGCCAGATATGCACGACATGATGCAGCAGATAAATCGTCAGCGAGTGTCGGCTGAACGTCGTCGCCACCGTCAACCACCAGCTATCCTTGGGCACTGCCGGGTTGAGATCGATCCAGCGATGGCCCAGTGAAATCGTCAGCAGCCCCGTTCCAATCGTCGTCAGCAGATACTCACTGGAGGGTGGGAACATCGTCCAGCCGGTAAAAAAGCCGTTTCCGATCGCCTCGGGCAAGTAGCTGCGAAAAAAGATGGCCGACAGCCCAAGCGAAATCAACACAGCCCCGAGGAGTGCTATCTGCTTCCAAGGACGTAGTTGAATTTCAGGCTGGTCATACAGCAATCCCCCCAGCAAGAAACCCACAAACGGATAGGTCAGCCAAGGAATCAAGGGGAAGTAACCGACGACCAGAAAACCGATCCCAAGGTCAGACAGCGTCATGTCCGGGTCAAAAAAGTCTTCGCTCCAATACGCCGGGTAATCTGCCAGCGCGCGCAGCGCGGGACTAAGCCCAAACATCAGTAGACCAGCAACTACGAGGACCAGGGGCGGAACTCGCCTCGCCCAGTTAAGCAGCAAGATCGCAGTTCCGATCAGCGTCAGCACGTCCCAATTGAAGACGTCTTCGGGCATCCAGACGAGGACATTAAAGGCGAGTCCCAGCCCAAACAGAAACAGACCCCGGCGGGTTGTGACCTTTGAGATCTCATCCTCGCTCCGTCCTTTTCGTTCCTGCGAGGACAGCCAGATCCGATAACTCAGGCCTGTGAGTAGAGCAAAATGCGGAGCACCGAAGCCCGCAAATTGCCAGATAAGACCGGAGAGGTTCTCTGAAAAATGCACCAGCACCATCAGGAAGATCGCCAGCGTCCGCAAAATATCAATCGTGGGGTATCGCACGGGTTAGTTAACTCCCTGCCCACCCAGCATTTCAACCAGCACCAGGACGATCTGAGCAAGTAGCAGCAGGATGATGATCCACTCCAGCTGATTGCTCGAACGCTGCAGGAGGAATTCGTTCCGCCGCTGCCCAGCTTGCTCGTATACTCGCTCGTAAACTTCCAGCTGCTGACTTGCAAACTCCGCTCGCTCGACCAACCGCGTTCGCTCCCTCACTCGCTCGCCGATTTGACTTGCCAGTGTCGGCGGATAGATCGGCGGAAAGTGCAAGCGAGGTGTCAGCTGAGCCAACTCGGCCCGCTTTCCCAAAACGTCCTGATACCGCTGCCTCAAATCGGTTCGCCGCCGCAGTTGCCGTTCGCTGAATTCAAATGCCGGCTCGAGGTCGCTTTGCAATTGCTCCCAGCCAGACTCCAGCCAATTCTCCAGTGCACGCAGCCGCGACTCGTAACCAATCGCCTCCAGCAAGGCGACGCGAGCCGAATCCAGCCGCCGGGGCGCTGCGATCAGCGCCGCCCGCCCCGGCCCCCAGAAGATGCGACACCCCTGCAGCTGCAGCAATCCGCATCGTCTCTCCAGCGGATCGCTCGACTGCTCGGTCCACGCCTGAATACCGCTGAGCAGTTCCGCAGTCGGCTCGTCGTCTGTCGGCAAGACCAGCAACTGCAAATCAACTGTCGGTACGAGCGGCTCGTCAGCCAGAGCGACGGCCGGAAGACATTGAATAGCGGCTTCTCGCTGCGGACTCAGGCGAGCTAAACCCTTACCCCCACTGACGAATGCTGCGTTCCAGCAATACTCAGACAAAGTCGTGCCGGGAGTGAGCTCAAGCAATTTTCGATCATTGGTCATGGGGATATTCATCAATCAGGATTCCTTTACTGCGCCGCGGTCGCGGTCACCTTTTCAGCCGCTTGAACATTCAAGTCAGCAGCCAACCATTCCGCGACATACTGCGCCGAGTCGAGGACGCCGTTGAGGGTCGAATCGAAAAGGTAGTCGCCAACCAGCAGCAAATTGGGATGCTGCGATCCCGCTGGCTGGTGTCGGGCATCGAGCGAAATTGGCGGTACGCCACCCGGCCACGCGCTGACTGCACCCACCCAGCGATGGACTCGGCCCTCAAGCAGATACCGCCGGGCATCCGCGAGGCCCTCCGGCAGCGAAGCGAGCGCCAACTCAATCAAGGCATCATCCGTCAAATAACCATGCTCCACAGCATTCTTGCCGCCCAACAGCCAGCCGAGAATGCCACACTCTGCCGATGGATCGCGAGCCGACTCGTCGTACAAACAGCAACCACCGAACGCTTCGAGCATACAAAAGGCATCGGGAAGCAACTCGCGCCAGAAGATCTGGGAGAAAAGCAGCGTGATCCTCAGATAGTGTGCCGGATGATGAAATCTCTGCTGATGCGCATCGAGAGAGGCTGCAAGTGAGCCTGGCTCAAATTGAATCGCCTTCAATGCTCCGCTAGGGAGCGCTAGGACGAGATAATCGAACTCGTGGGTTCGCTCGGCTTCAGCATCTTGACCGGCGCCCGTTGACTGGCTGCGCACGCGAAGTGTTCCCGATGAACTTGTTTCGACACCGAGCACCTTTTGACCGAGACAAATTTTCGCTTCGATTCGCTGGGCTAACTCACTAACGAGTTGCTCGTTGCCGCCTTCGATGCTGTAGAGTCGCATATAGGCGGGATCGTTCATCAGGTAGTTTTGCAGTCCGTAGGCGACTCCCGTTTGATCGGGCTCGGTCGCAAGGTCGCTGTGAATCAGCGTCTCGATCAACGAACGCACCTTGGGAGACGAATTGTGACCAAGCCAAATACTAAAGCGATCTTCAGCGCTCGCTTTGCCGCTCAACCAGCGAGGATCATCCTCATAGAATTCCCGGGGAGTCATCAGGTCTTTGGCAAGCCGGTCAAAAGTTCGCCAGCCAGCCGAGACCTCAGGGCCCAGCTCATCTTCGATTGCTTCCAGTTGCCCGAGTAGTCTGCCCTGCCTCAGTAGCGACCCTCCATACATCGCGCGAATCGACAACCCCAAATCGAGAATCAGTTCCTTCAGCGGGTCCTCGCCAACAGGCGTGTAGTCGTAAAACTCGGCGGCCCCGGCTTCGTAGTAATGCGGGTACTGAGTGAATCGCGGTGTGAGGATCTTGCCGCCCAGTCGCTGGCTCGCTTCGAGAATGGTCAGCTGATACGGCACTGCGGCCGCGGATTGCAAGCAATACGCGGTCATTAGCCCTCCCGGGCCACCTCCGACAATTCCGATTCTGGGCTGGCTCATCGGACCAATTTTGTCAAAAGGCACCTTAAGGAAACGTTAAGAGCGAGCTCAATTCGAGGAGTTCTGTCGATTTCTCGCGAAATTGCATCGCTCCGCTCCCACCTCAAACTAGTTAGACACACGGTTTCACCTACACCCGGATAAACAGGCAATGGCTCGCTTAGTTTCGTAAAACTCGATTTTTATTCGAATTTCGAACCGTAGTATTTCCAACAAACACAGGTCCCTAGCGCTACGCCGCAAAGAACGCCGCTCAACAAGAGAGCGATTCTGGCCCCCCACACCTCCCAAACCACGCCGACCATGATGCTGGCCAGCAAAGTCGATACACCGTTGATGGCATGAAACAAACCCATCGCGCGACCGCGAACTGCTTTCGGCGCACAGTCACCCACCAGCGCTTTGGCAACGCCTTCGGTTAACGCCATGTACAAACCATAAAGTGCCATCAACGGCCAAACTGCCCAAGCCATCTCTGAGGTAAGTGTAGCAAAAAGCAAATAAACCAAGACATAAATCCCCCAGCCCACACCAATCATACGCCAACGTCCCCAGCGATCACTCAAGTCGCCAGCAGGATATGATGCGGCCGCATAAGCCACATTGAAAAGTGCATACACGAGCACCACTGCCCAAGGCGCGAAACCAAGTTCTTGCGCTCGCAGCAGCAAAAATGCATCGCTCGAATTAGCCAATCCAAACAATGCAAAGATCCCGAGCGTGACCCAATAACGTTTTGGCAATGCAGCCCAGCCCTCCGCAGAAGCTGCAGAGCTAATTGCTGGCAACGTAGAGTCGTCTTTCTCTGTAATCTGTATCTGCACCTGCGGTTCACGAATCACTAACGTAAGCAGCCATGAACCGAGCCCCAGTAGTGCTGAGACCGCAAAAACTGCGCGATAGACCCAAGCTTCGGGTGCTAAGTCTGAGCCGGTCGCCGGCACTGAGCCGGTCGCCGGCACTGAGCCGGCTCCTCGTGGTGAACCCGACAATAACCAAAGCAACAAGGCTGAAATCAACACCCCCAAAAGGGCGCCGATTGTATCAATCGCCCGGTGCAGCCCAAACGCCTGACCACGCTGCGATTTATCGACCGCGTCCGCAATCAGCGCATCGCGAGGCGCGCCGCGCAGTCCCTTGCCGAGCCGATCGAGCAGTCGGCCCGCGAGCACCAGCCACCAACCTCCGGCAATCGCAATCAACGACTTCCCCAGTACGGGCAACCCATAGCCCCAGCGAATCCAAGGAACCCGTCCTCCTCCATTCGGGCCGCGACGATCACTCCGCAGTCCTGCGTAAGCCGACATCAGGGCGACCACCAATAATGCCAACCCCTCAATCGCCCCAAGCTCAACCGTGCTGACTTTCAGCACGCCAACCAAAAACAGCGGTAGCAGGGGAAACATCATCTCCCCCGAAATATCTGCCAGCAGCGAGACCCAGCTCAACAGCCAAACCGCCGCCGGCAAACGGCGAGATTTCCTCTGGCTTTGAACTTCATTCGTCATCGTTGCACTAACCAATCCACTGTTTTCGATAGATCTTCTTTTGGTCGAAGAAGGTTAAACACAGAGTCCACAGAGTGCGCAGAGAAAGAGGGGAGAAGGGAAATTAAAAATCCGTCTTGGAATACTGGGTTCCTCAAACCTATTCCCATCTCCTTATTTTCCTTCTCTCTTCCTCCTCCGCGCTCCCTGTGTCCTCTGTGTTTTACATCTTCCTGATTTACCTCTCCAGTTCGACTCGAATATGATACGCTGCTGACTCACCGGTGAACGCTCCACTGGTTCAATTCAATCCAGATCAAGCTTTGCCGGCACCATGCCACTGCACCTGCTCTTTC
>JBJTQD010001021.1:0-3900 GCA_046075445.1 Planctomycetota bacterium | reverse complement strand
CAAAAATGGTCAGTCGTGCGGGCAGTGCAATTAGCTTTTTTCGCGTTTGCAACGTTGGTCGCTTGCCGGCCTCGAATCCGACAAAATCAAAAGAAAGGTGTAGAACTTCCCGCAAGAGTGTGGCCGCACAGCCTGCCACCGTTTGAGGTAAACCGTAATTTCTGCCGAGAGTTTCGTAGGTTGAGGGAAGAATATTGAAATTTTTTGGGGAGGGGAGCGCGAGAGAGGAGCGCGGAGAACAGTGGACTAGGCGAGAAGAACCTTGGCGTGCGGGGGAAAAAGGGATTGCGTTCTTTTTGGGCGAGGTCGGGAGACCTGCGCCCAGCGCGAGCGTGCTTTGGCGGGCGAGGTCGGGAGACCTGCGCCCAGCGCGAGCGTGGCCAAGGTCGGGGGACCTACGCCAATCGCAGGTTTGGGCGATTCGGAGTTAGTTTGCGACTCGATCCGGATACTAGCACGAGGACCGGCTGGGCAGAAAAAGTTTGGACGATGGGTTAGAGGGAAGGCGAGTGACAGGGTAGGCGCGGGACTGGCTGAGTGATTTAGAATTTGGGGCGGGAATTTTTTTGAACATGCATTAAAGGGATCGCCATTATGAATGAGCCGTCGCGTCGATCTTTGCTAAAGGGTGTTGGACTGGGGGCGCTGGCGGCGGTGACGCCGGGGATGGCGGCGGTCGGACAAAGCGAGGAGGCGGCAGAAGTGGCTCGCGAGGCGTTGAGGCCGCGGGCGATTTCGCTGAGCGGCTTTCATGCCTATGCTTCGGCGCATTCGGTGGCGGCTGGTGAGAAACTCGAGGTGTTTGTTTCGGCCAGCATGCCGTACAAACTTTCAATTGTGCGTCTTGGGCAGGCGATTGACGATCCGAGCAAAGACGAACTGGTCCATGCTTTTGAATCTGTACCGCCGCGTATCCAGCCGATTCGTCCGGGCTCTTGTGTGATCGTCGAGAAAGGATTGCCACCGGAATTTCTGAAGTCTGATTTTGCGATTCAGGTTTGGCTGCGCCCGTTTCTGACTCAAGAGCGACAAGCGATCATCACGCAAGCGACGAAGGACGGCGAGTTCGGCCTTTGCATTTCGGAGAAGAAAGAGGTGCAGGTTACGTTGGGTAGCAACTTCCAACTCACCTTCCCGGCCTTGCCGACAATCGCTTGGACGCATGTAGTGCTGAACTGTTTGGGCGGAAAGGTGGCGCTGTGGCTGGATGGCAAGAAATTTGGCTCGGCGGCGCTGAAAGAGGTTCCGGAGTTGGAGGACAAGCCGCTGATTCTGGGCGGACAGCAAATGAACGAGGAGATCGATTTGCTGCTCGATGCGGATTTGGCTCAGCCTGCGATCTATGCGCGAGGTTTGACTGACGTCGAGGTTGAGGCGCTGTATTAGGCGCGGGCGCTTAAGTCGCCACCGGCGGAGGGACTGCTTGGGTGCTGGATGCTGGAAGAAGAACAAGGCGCGGTGTTGGCTGATTCGAGTCCTCATTCGCGGCAGGGGAAGATCCTGAACAATGCGATGTGGATGATCGGCGGACCGAGTTTTGATGGACGCAATGTGGCTCGGTTTGGAAACCAGTACGATCCGGCGAAGGATTCGCTGCGGGGGCACTCGCTCCGGTTGGCATCTGATGCACTGTACGATGCCGGCTGGGAAGTGACTCATGAGTATTCGATCCCGGCGGCGGCAAGGCCGGGGCTGTACTGCGTGCGAGCTGATTTTGAGAGTGATGGGAAGCCACGCGTACACTACACGACGTTCCTTGTGCGGAAGGGAGCGGGAGCGGAGCGGGCGCCGCTGTTGGTGCTTTGCTCGTCGAACACGTGGTTAGCATATAACAGCACGCCGTTCGCGAAAAATCTTGAGGCGGGGCAGCCGTGGTTCTCTGCGACAGCTGGCGGCGTGAATGTCGACCGGCGCGCGCCGGCTTACTCTTGCTCCCTGAATCATCGCGGTGGTCAGCCGGCTTATCAGTTTGGCACGAGGATGCCGTGGCCGGTGGCTGGGCCAAATGTTTGGTACAGCGGTCCGGAGATGGGGTACAGCCACCTGATGCGGGGCGAGCGGTTCACGCATGTTTGGCTGGAGCAGAACGGCTACGACTTCGACCTCGTGCTGGATATCGATTTGCACCGGGACCCTGCCCTGCTCCGCGATCGCAAGGCGATCTTGATCAACGGCCACAGCGAGTATTGGTCGAAAGAGTGTTATCAGGCGGTAGACCAGTATCTCTGTGCGGGAGGGGCGGCGATTGTCTTTTCGGGGAATACGATGTTCTGGCGGGTTAGCTTCAACCCTGAGGGAACGATGATGGAGTGCCGCAAGTTCGACAATCGAATTGGGGGAATGACGCATGCGACGATTGGTGAACTGTATCATGCGCAGGATGGCAAGCGAGGGAGCTTGATGCGCGAGTGCGGCATGCCGGCTTGGGAAGCGGTGGGGCGGGAGTGCGATGGTTGGGGCGGGATCACGCCGCCGGAGTTTGGAGTTTATCACGCCGAGTTGACGGAACACTTTTTGTTCAAGCAGCCGAACGAGGTGGGGCTGAAGTCAGGTGAGACATTTGGGCATGCGCCGGGCGGGGGCGTGCCGAAAGCGATCGGGCATGAATGGGACGTGCGGTTGTCGCGGCTGAAGTCTTACACGGCGAAGATCCCCGCGGGCGTGACGCTGCCGGATGAGCCGCAGGGGATCGTGACGTTGGCTCGCGGGGTGCGAACGCAGACGCACGCGTTAGATTTCTTTACTGAGCCGACGACGGCGCCCGATGGGACAGTAGCGGAGATGATTTACTGGGAGCGACCGCGAGGTGGACGCGTGTTTCATGGCGGGGCGATCGCGGTGGGGTGGGCACTGAGTGCGGACCCGAAGTTACAAGCGTTGGTGAAGAATGTGCTGGAGTGCTTTGGGGTTAAGGCCAGAGGGTGAATCGTTTAGCAAGAGGAAGACGCGAGTGAGTGGTGAACGCGATCTAGGGATCGCCCCCCTTTCCCCGAAGGGGTTGAGGGGGAGAAAGAACACTGGCAGGAAAAAGAAGTTTCGATTGCGGCTCGCTTGAGGGTTTGGCGCTATCTTTTTGATTCCAAGAAGGCGAGGAGGTCGGATAGTTGCTGGGGGGTTAGGGCTGCGGTGATGCCGGCGGGCATGAGCGAGAGGTCGCTGGGAAGACGCTGTTCGATTTCGTCGACTTCGATCCGGGTCCTTTGATCGATTCCGGTTCGGATAGTGAGTTGTTTGCCATCGCGCTCTTCGACTAACCCGCTGATAACACGGCCATCGATGAGGGCAAACTTTTCGGCTCGATAACTTTGTTCTTGGCGGTTGCTTGGGAAGGCGATCGCTTCGAGCAATTCGCGGCGGGTGCGGGTGGCGCCGATGCGCGAGAGGTCGGGGCCGATTTGGCCGCCGACGTAGGCGATTTGGTGGCAGTTGCTGCAAGCCGCTTGGGTGCTTCGGAAGACTTGTAAGCCGCGAAGTGGTTCGCCTTCGGGAAGGCTGGCGAGGAGCGAATCGACTTCGGCGGCGGTATCGGCCGTGGGAGAAGCGAGTTGGCTGAGAAGGTTTTCAGCGGCAGCGAGCAGTTCCGCTCCCCGGGGCCGATAGAGCTCTCGCAGTTGATCCGGCGCGATGGTCTTGGCGAGCGGGATTAGCTCGAGCTGTTTCAGCAGAGCGAGGTTGAGGTCAGTGTCGGCTTGAGTAGCGAAGAGTTGGACAGCGAGTTCGATGTTTGCGAGCGTCCAGTTGGGTGCAGATTCGGCGAGCCGTTGGAGTCGTGGTGCGTCGAGCTGCAGACGCTGGAGAGCGAGCCAAGCCTGTCGGGTAGCTTCACTCGAGTCCGATGAGTCGAGCGCGGCGACGATTGCGTCGAGTTGTTTGTCTGGCAGCTCTGTTCCGGGCGGCAAG
>JBJTQD010001020.1:0-1883 GCA_046075445.1 Planctomycetota bacterium | reverse complement strand
AGGCCGTTGGCCAAAAGAGCCGCACGGAAGTGCATCGCGGTGAGAAGGGTTCGTCTCCCGTTTGCGTTTTCTCTACTGCTCCGCCGTTCTCGCCACTACTCTCTTGCGCTGCGGTGGGTGCGCACCGCGGTTGGGTTGTTTATTTATCGACAACCAACCGCGCGGTGGCGACCCACCCTACACGCTCCGCGCCGAACACTGTTCCGCCCCGAACCCTTAGTGTCCACCACCGCCGCTTGGTCCAAGCAACGCGTGCTGGAGCATGTAAGCCCCAATGCCGGCGAAGTAGCCGAGCAGCGCCCACGGGGTGACCTTCTTCATGTACCAGAAGAAGTTGATGTGCTCGAGTCCCATCGCCGCCACACCGGCTGCTGAGCCGATGATCAAGCAGCTGCCGCCCGTTCCGGCGCAGTAGGCCAACAACATCCAGAAGGTGTCGTTGATCGGCATGGTGTACATCTCAATACCCGCTGCCACCAGCGGCACATTGTCAACCACGGCAGAGACCAGTCCGATGACTATCGCAACAATCTCGTGCGATTTGACCGTCTGATCCAACCACTTTGCCAAGTCGCCCAGCGTACCCATCGATCCCAAGGCCCCGACCGCCAGCAGAATCCCGAGGAAGAACAAGATCGCCGACATGTCGACTTTCTTCAGCACGTGCAGCACGCCAGTCGAAGACCGAGTCCGCTCGTCAAAGTTCTTGCCGACGACTTCAGATACCACCCAGAGGACACCCAACGCTAGAATCATTCCCATGAACGGCGGCAAGTGGGTGTAAGCCTTGAAGACTGGAACGCTTAACAGTGCACCGAGACCTAGGACCAAGAATAAACCTTTGTGCCAAGTCTCCAAGCTGAGGTTGTGGTGACCTTCATCCTTCTCGACCGGTGCCAACTCACCCTTCATGAACTTCGACATCGAGAGCGCAATCAGCGGAACGAGCAAGCAGATTACGCTGCAGAAGAACAGGTCCCGCATCACTTCGACTGTGCCAATCTTGTGTTTGATCCAGAGCATTGTCGTCGTCACGTCACCGATCACCGTCCAAGCTCCACCCGCGTTGGCCGCGATCACCACGATGCCGGCGAAGAACAGCCGCGTTTCCCGGTCAGCAATCAATTTCCTCAGCAGCGAGATCATCACGATCGTCGTCGTCAGGTTGTCGAGCACCGCGGAGAGGAAGAACGTAAACCAACCAACCATCCAGAGGAGCTGGACCTTGTTGCGGGCTTTAATCTTGTCGGTAATCAGCGAGAAGCCTTCGTGAGCGTCCACCAGCTCGACGATTGTCATCGCACCCATCAGGAAGAAAAGGATGTAGGCGATTTCCCCGGTGTGATGCAGCAGGTCGTGGTCGATCGCGTAATGCTGAGCAACGTTCTCGACCCCCTCAGCTTTTGCCTCCGCCACAAACCAAGAGGCTTTTTGGGAAACTTTGGCCTCATCCAGCAGCGGCGGTGTGTTGACGACGAACAGCGTCCAGCAAAGCACGCCCGTGATCAGGGCCGAGGCGGCTTTGTTGACGTTGATCGAGTGTTCGAGCGTGATGCAGAGATAGCCAATCGCGAAGATCAGGCAAATGAGCAGGACCATGTTCGGGGCGCCTAAGAAAGTGGTGGAGAAGCGAAAGCGAAGCCGATGCAGCCGCAAAAGTTTGTGACAATTTTCACAATTGTGCAGATTACCCGCGATTTTGCCTAGGTCAGTTAGAAAGGAGCGGGCCTTAGTCTTTTCAAACCATCCCCCGCTCGCCGCAATTTTGGCATCCGTTTTTAGATTAGCACTCAGACGCCGCCTGTTCTGTTTTTCGTTTAGCCCTTAGCCGAAGCCCAAAGCCGTCAGACTTTGGCGCAGGCAAGGCGCAGCGCAAGTGCATC
>JBJTQD010001019.1:0-1050 GCA_046075445.1 Planctomycetota bacterium | reverse complement strand
CAATCCAATTCTACTCACTCGCCGAACGTGACCGAAGCCGGCTGGAAAGCGACGAGGGGCGTCGAATGACAGGCAATTATCGAGAAAGCTGCTTGCTTGGCGATGGCAGCGGGATAGCGAGCGGCTCAGCGCTGCGACCTGCGTGAAACCGAAGGTGCCGAGGAAACTAGGCCTCGAATCAGGTCTATTGAATCCTGCCACCGGCAGGTGTCTCGCCTTGCGATCAAATTGCTGGCTGGCGTCTCAATTTCCCAGCCGCCCCGGTAACCAGCCTTGCCGAACTGACTCAACCATTCGACCAGTGGAGCCTGGCCCTCTCCCAAACTACAGCGGCCGCTGCGATTGTTTGCGGAGCGTTGGTCAGCAAGCTGCACGACTGCGATTCGGTCGACCAATTGGGGGAGTCGCTCGAATGCCGCGTTGTCCATTCCAAGGTGTCCGAGATCCCAAACAAGCCCAACTTGGGATTTGGGGAATTGCTCTACGAATTTCACGGTCTCTTCCAGGCCGTTGAGGAGCGTCCAACTCGAAGCTCGCATCGGCTCAAGAGCCAGCCGCACTCCGTAGTCCTCAGCGACGGGCAGTAGAATTTTAAATGCATCTTCCAGGAGGCGTTTGGCGTGTCGGTGGATATGGCCATTCAATGCCCCCGGTTGAATTAGCAAACAACCGGCTCGAAAAGCAGCTGCTTGCTCGATGGCCTCAAGTGCATCATCAACTTGCATCGCGAAGGAGCCACCTTCCGATCCGGTAAAGCCACCGCACCAGCTCAGACTGCTGACGGCCAGTTTCATCTCAAAGACGAGGTCGACAGCCTCTGCGATACCGATTTCATCGACTTTGCTTCGCCAAATACCAATCGACGTGCAACCAGCAGCCGCCGATCGGATTACATCTTGGAAGAACGAGGTTCGCAAACTCGATAATTGGCTGATTCCAAGGCACTCAAACACGCATGAACCTCTCGCTTGGAAAAACTCAACTCCTGACCGCGTCTGCCAACGAAGTCGGCCGGAGATTCGGACCGGTTAACCGAATCCCCAACGCTCA
>JBJTQD010001018.1:0-3783 GCA_046075445.1 Planctomycetota bacterium | reverse complement strand
CGGCGCCGCCGGCGGTCTTTGAGCAACAGGTGCGAGAACTCGCGTTGCAAATCCCCGGCGTGAGGGCCATCGAGAAATGCCGGATTCGCAAAAGCGGGCTGCGATACTTTATCGAGATTCACGTCGAGGTGGATGGGCGGGCAACAGTCCACGAGGGACATGTGATTGGCGGCAAGGTGCGGCGAGCACTGCGGGAATCGTCATTGCGGATCGCCGATGCGTTTGTGCATATTGAACCGTGGAATGAGCCGCGAGAGGCCGATTGAGTGGGACTCGCGGGACTCGTGGGACTCGTGGGACTCATGGGACTCATGGGACTCATGGGACTCGTGGGACTCATGGGAAAAACCAGCGCGGCGAAAAAGTGGTGGGCCGTTCGTCGGTCTTTGACCGCTGTCTTTTCCTACTTTCAAACTTTTCTCTCTCTTTCTTCTGCGCTCTCTGTGTCTCTGTGTTTCCCCTCTTCGGCCTTAGTCCTTCACTTCCCACCCCGGGCGATAGGTTTTGGTGAGCAGTGCGTTGGCTTCGGGGACGTTGGTGACTCGCATCGACTCGGGATCGAACTCGATTGTTTGGCCGATGCGGTAGGCGACGTTGCCGAGGAGGACGACTTCGGTGAACGGTCCGGCATATTCGAAATTGCTACCGGTCTTGCCGCGTCCTTTGGCTGCTTCGATCCACTGCCGATGGTGGCCGGGCGAGTCGGGGAGGAAGGGTGCGGGTGCTTTGAAGTCGACGAATTGCGCTTCGGGAAGGAGTTTCGGGAAGCCGTCGTGGGCGATTGCGATTCGGCCTTTGTCACCGATGAAGAGCGAGCCATTCATCGGGAGATCGCTGGCGACCTCGGCGGGTGGTTTGGTTTCGCCTTCGTACCAGAAGACTTCGACGGGCGGGAGGTCGCCGCGCTGGCCGAATTGGAAGTGGGTCTTCATCCACTTTGGGCCGCTGACTGGATTGGGCGGCGGGCCTTCGGAGGTGACTTTGACTTTTCCGCCGAGCTCCAAGCCCCAGAAGGCGGGGTCCATTAAGTGGATCGCCATGTCACCGATCGCACCGCAGCCGTAGTCCCACCAGCCGCGCCAGCGGAACGGGGCAAACGCTGGGTTGTAATCGCGCTGCGGCGCGGGACCGAGCCAGAGGTCCCACTTGAAGTTTGCCGGAACAGCGGGCTTCTCGCTGGGTAGCTCCAATCCCTGCGGCCACCATTGTCCGGGGCGGTCGGTGATCACATGTACTTGGCGCACCGGGCCGATCGACCCGCTCTTGAGGAGTTCGACCAGTCGCAGGTAGCCGGGATGCTCATGGTTCTGCGTCCCCATTTGAGTTGCGACCCCTTTTTCCCGGGCCAGTCGCGTCATGATGCGAGCTTCCTCAACCGTGTGAGTCAGTGGCTTTTCGCAGTAGACGTGCAAGCCGCGGCGCAGCGCGCGAACCGTGGGAGGAGCATGATGGTGATCGGGCGTTCCAATGACAACGGCTTCAAGATCTTTCCGTTCAAGCAGTTGGCGGTAGTCGAAGAACTTTTCAGCCTGAGGGAATCGTCCCGCGGCGGCGTTGAGTGCGTTTTCATCGACGTCGCAAAGGGCCACGATGTTTTCGCTGGAGACTCCGTCGAGGTCTCCTGCTCCGCGGCCACCGACGCCAATCGCGCCAATGTTCAGCCGCTCGTTGGCCCCGTGAATCCGGCGATAAGCCCACGCGGGAGCGGACAAAGCTGTGATCGCACCCGCAGCAACGCTACCGAGAAAATGACGACGCGAGAACATGGAGTAAACCTGAGAAAGACTGGGGGAAGGGAACCACTAATTAACACTAATGGAAAGAACAATGAGAGGAAAGTGAGAGCAGCTTTTTTAGCTGCCGAACTGGGTCTTCGCTCCAGCCCCCGGTTCGGAAGCGAGGGTCGGGGCTTTTCGCGATATCGCACAAGGGCAGTTGGACGCGAAAAGCCTAATAGATGCAAAGAGGAGGCCGAAGGTCGAAGCAGCGGCGAGGTCGGGAGACCCGGCGCCGAGCGCGGCGTTTTTCTGAGCGCGACGTTTTTCTGAGTTGCCGAACCGGGGGCTGGCGCGAAGCCCGGCTGAGGAAGAGAAGAGGTGGCGTCGGAATTTTAGGCGGGCCGCACTTGCGCTGCGCCTCGCCGCTGGCTACGGGCTAAACGAAAAGCCCGCTGGGGGCTAAACGAAAAAACGGCTGCGGCTGCGGGCTAAACGCCGTCTTTTTTCTCGGCTTCAGGCTTGGTCTCTGCTTCAGGAGTTGCCTCGGGGGCGGCGGCCTTTTTCTCCCCCGCATCTGGCGACTTGTCATCAGCCCCGGAATCGGTTGCCGGGGGAGCAGTCGGCTGAACCGATTCTGCCTCGGGTGGAGCTTTGGCGGCGAGCTCTTCCGCCTGGCGTTTGATTTTCACTAACTCTTCATCGATTCGCCCCTGCAAGTCGACCTTTTTGAAAGGAGCCAGCAAGCGGTAGAGTTTGGTTGGCAATTGCGAGGCCCTGTAGTTTAGCCGCGATTGGTCTCCCACGCGGCTGATTTCGAACATGGTGATCAGCGTACTGGCCGCTGTCTCCATTCGGATTGAAAGCCATTCCGGTTCTTTAATTTGCTGTACGGAGTCTTCGCTGGGTTGGTCTTTTCCTTCGACTAACTGTTGCGTCACATAAGTCGTCTTGGGACCGAGAGGAGGCTTGGATTTCATTTCGACTCGAGTTGCGTTCAGCAGCCACTTCTGGCGCTCATCCGGGTCTGAGAGGACCTGAAAGATCTGCTCGGGCGTTGCTTTGATTTCAATGCTACCGCTGTTCTCGGCTTTGTATCCGCCCATCACCCAGAGTCCGAGCGCGGCGACCAGCGCGAGCACCAAGGCGTACATAAAGAGTCGCGAAATAATGCCCACGGAGCTGCCTTTATTAAATTGCCTTCGATGCCATAGTTTGTAATCGTCCATCGCCAGAGGCTGGCCGGCGAGTTACCTGCGAGGTTTTCGATTCGCAGTCTTCCTGCGTCTTAAACCGCCGCAAGCGCCGAGCCACTCTGTGGCGCTTGGCCCTCACGCCCCTGTCGTGCCGATGACCTACGATTGCACCGCTTCTGTTTTCAGCGGCAACGGTCACCCCAGATTTTACGCCGTCAAATGGTGGGAAAAATCTGACTCGCGGCTTGATGGCAACCTTGGCAGCCAGCATTACGAGCAGGGCGGGAACGCGGCTGACTGGCCAAGTCCAACGCGCGAAGCGAAAGCAATTGGTCAACCTAGCGACTGTTTTTATGTTAACTGATCAGCTGCTTGAAACAACCGAGACGGCGAGCCGATTCGGGCCCGAACTCCTCAGAAATCGGGTTCTGTCCCCGGTTAAATAGAGGCGTTCCTTGGCAGTAATCGGTGTGGGGAAACTGCGCGGATTGGATGAAGGAGCTAAGTTGCAAGCGGGAGATCTGTCCAGTTCGGTTCCGATTATTCGGATTGTTACCAAGCCCCGGCCCGCGGGCAGTGCTGGCATTCGGCCGCCGATGCATTCAGCTCATCGCCGCCGGATAGTTTTCGCTGTAACAGCTGGTTAATTACAAAGGAACGAACCAATGACCGATTTTGACGGTCTGAACCATCATCCGGCCCAGCTGTGAGTCTGTTTCCGTTAAGAATTTGCTGTTAGCTGGCCCGGGAACTCGCGGCTTGGTTTTTCCGGCTTGTCTGGTGGGGTATGATTTAACAGAGGTAGCGAATCTGGTTAGTCTCAATCGCTCGCTTGGCGACAGCGGTTCCGGATTCAAAGGAGGCAAGAGTGG
>JBJTQD010001017.1:0-3194 GCA_046075445.1 Planctomycetota bacterium | reverse complement strand
CGCGCGGGGGCGACCCACCCTACGAACTTGGCGGTGAGTGGTTGGTCTCGGGTCTTCACTCAATTGGCGCTTCGCGACAGCCCCCGGTTTCAACCAAAGCAAATCATCGGGGCCCGGCTCTCTTTTGGATGCAACCCACACCCAGCCATACTTCTTCCGTGCCACCGTCCCAGAGTGAGAGGCACTCTTCCGGCTTTCATCCCGAAGAAACAGGCAAGCCACCTAGAACTTGCGTCGCAATTCGACTCGCAGGCCGCTGATGTTTTCGGTCTCGGCGAGAAAGCCATACATCCCATCGACACGGAAGATGACCGAGTTGTTGAGCGGTAGCTGGTAACGAAAGCCAACACCGCGCTGTGCCGCAGCCGCGTTGCGCCCAACGTCATCACCCATCACGCCGAGCATCGCGCCTTCGAGGACCAGTTGTTGGCTGAAATTCTGCGGCATCATGCTCAGGCCTAGCGCCATGCCATAAGTTTGATTGGCCGTCGCATCGAGGGTGGGATAGCCGGTGAGATTGTCCGTCTCAAATAAGATGCCCGTATTTCTTAGGATTCCCCCTGCGATTCCGGCGCGGCCCACGGACTGTGGCCGATCGAATCCGGCGAAGAGGTTGAAGTAGGGGAGAATCGTTGAGGGGTTTGCCGTGATCAGCGAGTTCTCCGAAAGGAGCAGGACACCGTCGGCCGTGTTGGGACCACCCAAGGTGGACTGGCCGGCATTGACGATCACGCGGGTCGAGTTCGAGAGTAGGTGTCCGAAGCGGCGGGTGTATCCCAGGCCGATGTTGTGGTAGCTCCGATCGCGGACGCTGTCGCGGTCTTCGACGAACGCGTAGTCGGCTTCGATGTAACCGTTCAGAGCTTCGATCCAGCTGGCCGTGCCATAAACTTTTGCCGCATTGTCATCGGCGCCGAAGGCTGGGCTGTTGAGGTTGTCCCAGCCCGCGAAGAAGGTCACGTCGTAGTTGGAGATATCCAGCAGCGGCGAGTTTCGTGCGGGCAGCGTCACGGCGGCGCCGAGAAAGGCGTCGTCGAGCCAGATCCCGTTTTGAATCACCAGCGGCATCACGCCGAGCGCGAACGGAAGATCGAACGGAAGGGTGGTGTTCGTCCAGCCGCCGACAATAGCACCGAGGTCTCCTTCGAAGAAGCCGAAATTCAAATCGGCGTTCAGTTCGCTGATGAATTTGTCATCGTCGAATAGATACCGCGAGTTGTTGGCACCTTGTGTGAAAGGGTTAATGTTGAAGTGAACTCGCTCGGTACCGGTGAATCGCCAGTCGAAAAACAGGTTGGCTTGATAGGCGAAGAGCGATTGGGAGTTTCCGCCAAGTTGATTGGCAGCGACAGCCGAGCGGACATCACCGAAGATGAGGAACTGTTGGCTGACGGGGTTGTGCATGCCGAACCAGGATTGCGATGGAGGGAGTTGTCCCAGTTGGTACCAGGGGCGGCCGAGTTCCAGCAGGGGACGCTGAGTAGCGTACAGTTGCTTACCCTGATAAATCTGCATATCCGCTGACGGATCGAATGAATTGAAATTAGTGGGAGGCGAGGAGAAGTCCTCGACAGTCGGGGGGACCTCCAAGCCGTCGTTGGTTCGAGCGGGCTTAAGTGACTCTAGCAGGTAGCTCGTCGCGGGGTTGGTTTTGGGAGCGGGCGAGTTTAGCGGATTGATTGAAGGCGCAATCGCCGGCGATGTTAGCGGTGCGGCGAAGGGCGCTGATTCATTGAAGAGAGCGGAAGGCTGATTGGTTGGGGTGGTGCGAGCGGTTGCCGTGGGCGGTGCGTGGGTGGGGATCGTTACCTCGCGCCGCGGCGCAGGATCGTTGCTGCCCAGCACCGAGAAATCGGTCTTAACTACCGCAGTGTCTGTGGAGGACTCGCGGAGTGTCTCGCCAGCATCGACCAGAACGGGCCCGGGCTCCTGAGCGCTCCGCGGAGTCGTAGCTGACAGATCTTGGCCGTTTACCTTTTGGAGTGCCGATTCGGTGGGCGAGTGCGAGCGGTCGGCGGGAATAAACAGTGGGCTGTTCCAGTTCGGCTGCGCAACAGCCAGTGAAGTGCTGGCCGAGGAGTGAGACGGCTGGCTGTTTGGTTCGAGAACGGAGACTCCGGGTTCTGGATTGTGCGCGGGGGGAGCTTGTGAGGTGGAGATCGGGTGCCAGACAAACGAGTTCGAACTGGGAGCGCGCCGGTCATCGGCGAGCGGTTGAGTGGCCGTGGCTTGGAATTGACTGAGCGGCTGGAAGCCCATATCGCTGGCGAGATCCGGCACGCCTTCGGCGGTGGGCACGGGTGGGGCAGGTTGCAGTCCAACCCACGTGCAAACCCCGACCAGCAGGAGTAGCGGCAGGAGGAGTTGTCGAGATGGTAACGGAATTCGGTTCACGCGAGCAATCGTCCTACTTCACTTCAAAGACAACGCTGTGCACGTGGAAATCCATGGTCCGCTCCTGCATGGTCCGCATCATTTCAGGAGTCGCATCGCAGAATCGCATAAAGTACATCGGCTCCAATCGCGAGCGGAGGCGGATGGAGAGTCGATAGGTTCCCGGTTGGCAGATGCGGTCGGCGGGGACTGAGTATTTGGCTTTGCGTGATCCCAAAGGAGGAAGCGAGTGGGCTTCCATCCGGATGAATGGAGGATGGTTGATCACAGTGGTGGGCTGGGGAGCGGGGCGAAGAAATGGGATCTGGTCGATGTCGACATTCACAGGCAAGTACATTTCGCGGTCGGTCCCTTTGACGTTGGTGGTGATGAACTTGGTTTGGAAATTCATCAGCTGTTCGTCGAAGGGGACGCGGCGGTTGAGCACATCAGCGGAGTGCAGGTCAGCCAGATCGCCTTGCGAATCGAGGTAGCCACTTTCCCAGAGTCGCAGGCCATCGGGGCCGATCAGCGCGACATTGACCCAAATTTGTGGTTGGGCACCGAGCGAACCGCTGGGCATATTGTGGCCGTTGTTGAGATTGGTGATGCAGTAATAGAACTGCAGCGGTTTGCCAGGACGCGGGTCTTCGAGGAAGAAGGGACCGTCGACTTTGGAATTCAGCTCGAGAACCTGGCGACGATTTTCGTCTTTCCAAGCCAAGCCGCGAAGGTTTTGATCGAGCACTTCGCGGGCGTCCATGCGGTCGTCCCGATTGGTCCAAGGTCCGGGAAACATCGCGGGGATTTGGCCGCTGGAG
>JBJTQD010001016.1:0-1266 GCA_046075445.1 Planctomycetota bacterium | reverse complement strand
TCGCCGCCAACACCACACCAGCGTTTGGACTCGACAACGCAACCCCCGATCCGCTGCGTCGACAGAAACTTGCTGAGTGGTTGACCGCACCCGACAACGCGCTCTTTCTCCGCGTCGCTGTCAATCGCATCTGGCATCATCATTTCGGAACAGGTCTGCTGCCTAAGACCAGCGACTTTGGTTTCAACGGCGGCCAACCCAGCCACCCCGAACTCCTCGAATGGCTCGCCCACTGGTTTCAACAAAACGGCCAATCTCAAAAGCAACTCCATCGGCTGATCCTCAATTCAGCCACTTGGCGACAATCGTCCCGGGCCGTCGATAACCCCACCCAAACGACAGCCAATCGCGTCGACACTTCAAACCGACTTCTCTGGCGTCAAAACCCGCGCCGCTTGGCCGCCGAAGAACTCCGCGACGGAATGCTGCTGCAAACCGGACTGCTCGATTTGAAAATGGGCGGCCCCGGTTACACCGACTTCGCCATCGAACAAATCGGAGCCGCGCACTACTACCGACACAACGGCGAGCTCGATCCTTCCTGCTGGCGCCGCTCGATCTATCGTTTTCGCATTCGCGGCGATCGCAGCCCTTTGCTCGACTCCTTCGATTGCCCCGACCCCTCTGCCACCGCCCCCGTCCGCAATGTAACCACCACTCCCACCCAAGCCCTCGCTCTCTGGAACAACGAACTCGTACTCGAAGTCTCCCACCGGCTGGCTGACAAATTGCGTGCCGAACAAGCTAACCAAGCGACGCCCGAGTTCGTCTCCGCAGCCTGGATGCTGCTTTTCCAGCGGCAACCGACCGACACGGAACGAACCGCTGCCAGCGAACTCGTTGATACCCATGGTCTCGAAGCGCTCATTCGCGTCCTCTTCAATTCCAACGAATACCTGCTGGTCGATTGAGCCGCACTCTGAGGAGCCACCAACGATGCCCGAAAAATTCACTCAGCCGCTGACGCGACGCAGCTTTTTCGATTTCTCGGCAACGGGACTCGCCACCGCCGCCTTCCTCAGCCTAACAGGTAAAGCAGCCTCCGCAGCAGTTCGCGACGACCAACCCGCCGCGCCGCACTTCACTCCGCGAGCCAAACGCGCGATCCACATCTGCCTGATCGGCGGCTACAGCCAGATCGACACGTTCGATTACAAGCCCGAATTGTTTCGGCTGAACGGCAAGCCGATTCCCGGCGACGAAAAACCAGACACCTTCTTCGGTAGCTCCGGCTTGCTGACCGCGCCTCACTGGCAGTTTCGTCAG
>JBJTQD010001015.1:0-2483 GCA_046075445.1 Planctomycetota bacterium | reverse complement strand
CCGCGTTTCGATTGGAAGTTCTCCCGGATGACTCGCTGCCTCGCAGGGGACCGGGTCGAGCCGGAAATGGCAACTTCGTGCTTAGCGAATTCCGCGGCGAACTCCGAGCGGCGGATGGCAGCGTCACGCCAATCAAATTCCAAAACCCCTCGGCCAGCTACGAACAAACCGGCGCCGCGGATGGAAATCCCTTCGGCAAGTGGGCCGTGGCCGCCGCACTAGACGGCGACTCTCAAGGAAAGAAGTGGGGCTGGGCCATTATGGAGCAGGTCGGCCAACCGCAAGTCGCAATCTTCGAGACGGCCAGCGACCTCGCGCTGGCGAGCGGCTCGGAACTCCGGCTCATGCTCGACCAGAACCTCGATAACCCGCAGCACACGATCGGTTGCTTCCGCCTCTCCGCCACGACCGCTCCACGCCCCGTTTCGGCAACCGCAGCCGTGCCGGCCAACATCGCCGTTCTGCTGCAAACACCCGCGACCAATCGAACCGACGAACAGCGAACCGAATTGGCTCGCTACTTCCGCAGCATCTCGCCGCTGCTCCAGCCCGCGCGCGACCAATTGGCCAAGCTCGAGGCGGACCGCAAACAGCTCGACAACCAAATCCGTTCGACGCTCATTACCGAAGCTGTGATGCCACGTCAGGTTCGCGTCCTCAAACGCGGCAATTGGATGGACGACAAGGGCGAGATTATCACGGCCGGCTTCCCGGAGGTGCTCGCGCCGAGCCAGATCCCAGACCGCCCGCTGAGCCGACTCGATTTGGCTAACTGGATTGTTTCGCCAGAGAACCCGCTGACGGCCCGCGTGACGGTCAACCGAGTCTGGAAACTCTTCTTCGGTGCTGGCCTATCACGCAAACTCGATGACGTCGGTGCTCAAGGCGATTGGCCCAGCCACCCCGAGTTGCTCGATTGGCTGGCGAACGATTTCCGCGATCACAACTGGGATGTGAAGCGACTGATCAAGGCAATTGTGATGAGCGAGTCTTATCGGCAATCGTCACACGCGGATGCATTGGCTCGCGAGACCGACCCCTACAATCGCTGGCTCGGTCGCCAGAGCCGATTCCGACTCGATGCCGAGCTGGTACGCGACAATGCACTCGCGGTCAGCGGCCTGCTCGTGCCGACCATTGGTGGGCGAAGCGTGTTTCCCTACCAGCCACCGGGCTACTGGGCTTATCTGAATTTCCCAACCCGCGAGTGGCAAAACGGAAGTGGCGAAAATCTCTACCGCCGCGGACTCTACACTCACTGGCAACGTCAATACCTGCACCCCAGCCTGCTCGCTTTCGACGCGCCCAGCCGCGAGGAGTGCACCGCCGATCGCCCGCGGAGCAACACGCCCCTGCAGTCGCTCGTGCTGCTGAATGACCCGAGTTACGTCGAGGCCGCTCGCGCGTTTGCCGAGCGAGTTCTTCGCGATGGCGGAAGCGACTTCCGCCAGCGACTCGACTTCGCTTTCCAGCGGGCGCTCTCGCGCCCCGCCAGTGAGGAAGAGGCCGCTGTGCTCGCCGAACTGCTGAACACGCACACGGCGGAGTATGAATCGAACCCGACTGCGGCCGCTGCACTGCTGAACGTCGGTGAACATAAAGTCCCTGCGGAGCTGACGACTCCCGAGCTCGCTGCGTGGACCAGCCTCACGCGTACGATCCTCAACTTACATGAAGTGATCACCCGCAACTAATCGCCTGGTTTGAATTACGAGCCGGCTCACTTTCTTTACTCCAGACAGAATTTTGACAGCCCCATGATTCCACTCCCCTCTGAAATCGCTCGGCGGACTTTTCTCAAACGATCAGGAATCAGCCTTGGCGGCATGGCACTGGGCTCCTTGTTGCAGCAATCTGCCGCTCGAGCCAATTCCAAACTCGTCGGCGATGACCGCTGGCAGGGAGTTCTGCAACCGCTGCATTTTGCTCCGCGAGCCAAACGCGTCATCTGGCTCTACATGGCCGGTGGCATGACGCACATCGACACGTTTGACAACAAGCCGAAGCTGGCCGAGCTGCACGGCAAGCCAATGCCTGAATCGGTGACGGCGGGACAGCAGATCGCGCAGCTCCAAGGCCAGCAGCTGAATTGCTTTGCGCCGCAACATCCGTTCCGCAAATGGGGGCAGTCCGGTCAAGAGATTGCCGAGATCTGGCCGCAACTTGCCGAGAAGTGCGCCGATGACATTTGTATCGTCCGCTCGCTCTTCACCGATGCGATCAATCACGATCCGGCTCACACATTCATGAACACCGGCACGATGAATGCGGGGCGACCAGCGATGGGGTCGTGGCTGCTGTATGGTCTCGGTGCAGAGTCCGACAGCTTGCCCGGTTTTGTCGTGATGGTGTCGACCGGTAAGTTTGGTCAGAAGCAACCGATCGCCGCGCGACAGTGGCACTCAGGTTTTCTCCCCGGTCAATTTCAGGGAGTCGAATTCCGCAGCACTGGCGATCCGGTGTTGTACGCCGGCAATCCCGCT
>JBJTQD010001014.1:0-3866 GCA_046075445.1 Planctomycetota bacterium | reverse complement strand
GTCTTGGGCTGATGGGCTCCATTCCTTCATTGGAGGAAATTCGGCAACTGGAAGCCCAACCCACGGCGTTGCGCGAGCAGTGGTGGGTCGAACATCTGCTCGCCGACCGCCGCACTGCCGATCACTTGGCGGAACGCTTCGGGCGCGCCTTCGTTGGAACCGAAAATGGACCGTTCATTATTTATCGTCGTCGACGCTTTGTCTCCTGGTTATCCGACCAGTTCTTTCAAAACCGACCGTACGATGGGATTGTCCGAGAACTTTTGGCCAGCGAAGGGATTTGGACTGAATCGCCTGCGGTCAATTTCGTCACCGTGACGACCGATGCAGATGGGACCGGCCAACCTAATCCCATTCGACTCGCGGCGCGAACAAGCCGTGCTTTTTTGGCGATGCGAATCGATTGCCTCGAATGCCACGATGATTTTCTCGGCAATGTGCGCGTGGCAGGAGAAAGCGGCGAACGCGCTGGCGAGCAGGCAGATTTTCATCGCCTGGCAGCTTTCTTTGCACCAGCCAAGAACTCACTCGCGGGCCTGCGCGACCTCAACTCAGATCCCGCTTATGAGTTCACTTTGCTCGACGAGCGTGAGCCGACCAAGTTTCAACCTGCTGTACCGCTTTACCCGGACCTTCTTTCTGCATCGGGAAGTTCGCGGGAGAGACTGGCCAACTGGGTGACCCATCGGGAGAACGAACAATTCGCTCGAGCGACCGTCAATCGGGTTTGGGCAATCGTCTTTGGGCGACCATTGATCACTCCGATCGATGACATCCCGCTGAGTGAAGCGAGGCCGGAAGCCCTCGACCTCCTTGCCGAAGATTTTATTGCGCATGGATACGACCTGCATCGCTTGCTGCGAATCCTCGCGCAGTCCACTGTGATGCATTCTATCTCGAAGTTCGCCGATGGACGCAGCGCAGGTCCCGATTGGGATTGGCAATACTTCCCCGCATTGCGGTTGAGGCCCGAGCAGGTGGCTCACGCTTTGGTTCAATCCGGCTCGCTGACGACCTTGGATTCGGACGCGCACGTCTTGCGACGGTTGATCGGCTCAACGCAAGAGTCCGAGTTTATCAATCGATACGGCGACTTTGGGGAGAACGAGTTTGAGCCGCGAAGTGAAACGGTGACCCAGCGTTTGCTCGTGCTGAATGGGAAACTTGTCCGCGAACAACTTGAACAGGGTTATAGCTCGCCGGTGAGATTGGCGGCGCTTGCCGGTGACCCCGAGAAGGCGCTTGAAGTCCTGTTTTTGATCACGTTGACGCGGCGACCTGACGCAATCGAAATGGCTCGTTTGCTACCTCAACTTAAGGAAACCTGGGACGGCGACCGAGCTGGTCGGCTGCAAGATCATTACTGGGTTTTATTGAATAGTGCCGAGTTTGCCTCAGCGCGATGATCAGTTCCGAATGCTCACGTCAAGGGAACGGGGAAATGGCTGAATTTGACTTCACTTGCGGCAGTGCTGCTCACTTAAACCGCCGCGCCTGGTTGCGGTTGGCTGGATTGAGCGGCGCAAGTTGGCTGACTCCTTTGGCAACTCAACTGGCCCGCGCCAGCGAATCTCGCAGAACTCGCCCAAAAAGCTTGATCATGTTGTGGCTGGAAGGCGCCCCCAGCCAATTGGAAACCTTCGATCCGCATCCGGGAACGAACATCGCAGCTGGCTCGACGGCTCGAAAGACAACGGTGCCTGAGATTCAATTGGGCAGCGGGCTCGAACAGACCGCGGAACTGATGCGGCACATCTCTCTGGTGCGAGCTTTAACCAGTAAAGAAGGTGATCACGAGCGTGCGATCTACCACTTGAAGACGGGTTACCGTTTGGATGCGACGTTGAGGCATCCAGCGATCGGCAGCGTGATCTGCCATCACTATCGGCCGGAGGGGGTAGGCGATTTCGATTTGCCGCGACACATTTCGATCTTGCCGACGGAGTTTGCCAGTCGTGGCGGCTTTCTGGGAGATGGCCTCGATGCATTCAAGATCGGCGACCCGAATAATCCGATCCCTGACCTCGCCTCCAGTGTACCATTGCACCGGCAACAGCAGAGGTTGGCAGACTTGGATTTTCTGGACCAAAGATTCAATCGTCGCGAGTCGATTGAAAACATGGAACCGTCCGGAGTCGCGGGAACGCGACCGAGTCTGGAACAAGCCCTGAAGATGATGTCGAGCGAACAGTTAGACGCCTTCGATGTCACGACATTGTCGCGAAGCGAGCGGTTGCGTTACGGAGATACTCCATTTGGTCGGAGTTGTTTAGCCGCCCGTAGATTGATCGAAGCTGGGGTCCGTTGTGTTGAGGTCACTTTGTCCGGCTGGGATACGCATGTCAACAATCACGAACTTCAGGCTGAACGCATCAAGATTCTTGATCCAGCTTTCGCTGCCTTAATTTCGGATTTGAATGAACGCGGACTGCTCGAATCAACCTTGGTTGTCTGCGGTGGCGAATTCGGGAGAACGCCTGAACTGAATAAACTAGGCGGCCGCGATCATTGGCCGCACGGGTTTTCGGTAGCATTGGCGGGCGGCGGGATCCAAGGGGGCCGGGTTGTTGGCAAGACGAGCCCCGCGCCAGATTTGAAAACGAAAGACCCCCAGAGCAATTTGCGCGATCCTCATTCCGTTGAAGATCTTCACGCCACCATTCTGGAAGCCTTCTCGCTTGATTTGACCCATGAGTTCCTTACTCCGATCGGAAGACCAATCAAAATTACCGAAGGAAGGCCGATCAAATCCCTGTTCCTGCCTTGAATTCCAAAACCCGCCTTGGTTGCCGGGCGGCGCGAGATCTCATAGCTTGTGAGCTTGCGAATCGCTGAGAAATCAGCCCGGTTCGCGAGCTACTTGCCGTGTCTTAATCAACCTCCCTGCAGGAATTCCGACCATGCGACTTCTTTCTCTGGTACCACTCTGTTTGCTTGCTCTTGCGAGCGTTGTCTCGCAAGCGGCCGATCAGCCTGATGGTGCGGCTCAACCCAAGCCAGCGGCCCAGCCCAACATTCTCGTCATCATGGGCGATGATATTGGCTACTGGAACATCAGCGCTTACCACCAAGGCATTATGGGTTACAACACGCCCAACATTGACCGCCTCGCGAAAGAAGGCGGTCAGTTCATGTGCTACTACTCCCAGCAGAGTTGCACCGCGGGCCGCTCGGCGTTCATCACGGGACAACTCCCGTTTCGAACCGGTCTGTCGAAAGTCGGACTCCCAGGCGCTGACCTTGGAATTCGCCCCGAGGACCCGACGATTGCCGAGCTGCTCAAACCGCTTGGCTACGTGACAGGCCAATTCGGCAAGAATCACCTCGGAGACAAAGACGAATTCCTTCCGACCAATCACGGGTTCGACGAGTTCTTTGGAAACCTCTATCACCTCAATGCTGAAGAGGAACCCGAGAATCCCGATTACCCCAAGTCTCCAGAGTTCCGGCAGAAGTTGGGACCTCGAGGCGTGTTGCGATCGACGGCGGGAGGCAAAATCGAAAACACCGGTCCGCTCGATACCAAGCGAATGGAAACCATTGACGCCGAGTTTCTCGCCGCGACAAAAGACTTCCTCGCCCGCTCGAAGCAATCCGGTAAGCCCTTCTTTTGCTGGTTCAACTCCACCCGGATGCACAACTTCACGCACGTCAAGAAAGAAAATCTCGGCAAAACGGGACTCGGTTTCTACGCCGATGGAATGGTCGAGCACGACGGACAGGTTGGAGAACTGCTCGACTTCGTCGATCAGCAAGGGCTGACTGACAACACGATCGTCCTCTACATCACCGACAACGGCCCGATGGTTTGCCTTTATCCCGATGCGGGAACGACTCCCTTTCGTGGTGAGAAGAACACCAACTGG
>JBJTQD010001013.1:0-2893 GCA_046075445.1 Planctomycetota bacterium | reverse complement strand
GCCTTGGAACTAGGTCTCGTAGGTCACATGCCCGCGCGATTGGGAACGCGAAATCATGTCGAGTGCGTACATCCCAGCGAGGACAAACTCGACGCAGGAGGCTCGCACGGCGGGGTCCTGGGCAGCATTCACCTCGAAAGCCTTGCTCCAAACATCCGGTACGCGTTTCAGCAGGGCTTCGTAGCGTTCCGAGGGGACGAGATCGCCGACTTCGATTTTGACACCCTTGGCGAAGACATTGGTAATGGCCTCCAGTCCATGCTGCGAGACGTACTCCTGGAAGACCGTCTTGATCGCTTGGGCAATGACGGCGTCGATCACCTGTCGTTCGCCCATCTGATGGGTTCCCATCAGGTCGAGTTCGAGTTTGCCAAGCGCCGAAGAATAAATATGGCCGAGGTCGCTGATGCGAGGCACGGCCGGCCGCTCGCCCAAGATCACCCCGCGCTGGCGGGCGCTGGCGATCATCGTGCGGTAGTTTGCAGTGCTGAACCGGGCGCTGACGCCGGACTGCTGGTCAATGTACTTCGACTTGCGAGCCTCAATCGTGATCTGCTCGCAGATCTCTTTCATGAAATAAGGCACCTTGACCGGGAAAGCTCCCTCGAGGTCGAAGCTGCTCTCCTGATCCATGATCTGAATGCCCAGTTCACGCTCTCGCGGGTAGTGGGTCTGAATCAGCGAACCGATCCGATCCTTGAGCTGCGGGATCACTTTGCCGCTTCGGTTGTAAGTCGACGGGTTGGCGGAGAACAGAATCAGCACGTCGATATCAAACTTGATTGGATAGCCGCGAATCTGGACGTCGCGTTCCTCGAGGATATTGAACAAGCCGACTTGGACCAGTTCATCGAGTTCCGGCAATTCGTTGATTGCGAAGATGCCGCGGTGCATTCGTGGGATCAAGCCGAAGTGCAGCGCCTCTTCCGTCGACATGCTGACGCCGCCAGCCAATTTGGCGGGGTCGATCTCGCCAATGATGTCGGCGAATTTCGTACCGGGAGCAAGTCGCTCGGCGTACCGCTCTTCACGAGGCCACCAAGCGATCGGGACTTCGGCCGGATCATGCTCCGCCAGGAACTTTTTCGCGACGGAACTGAGCGGATTGAGTGGGTCCTCGTGAAACGGGGCGCCGGGGATGTCGAGGTAGGGGACGTAGGGGTCGAGAAAGCGGACCAAGTTGCGCATCAAGCGGCTTTTGGCTTGTCCCTTCTCGCCCATGAACAGCATGTCGTGCCCGGCGAGGATCGCGATGTTGATCTCGGGAATCACCGTGTCGTTGTAGCCGACGATTCCAGGAAACAGCTCTTCGCCACTTTCCAGGGCGCGGAGAAAATTGTCGCGCAGCTCCTGCTTGACCGATTTGGAAACCCAACCCTCGGCAATCAAGTCGCGAAGATTGGTCGGACGGGATACGGTTGCCACTGCCATGTTCACTCACCATTACCGAATAAAGAAAAAATTTGAGTCCACATTATACGTTGTTTATTGGCTCTACCTGACGCTGCGAAAGTTCGTCGGCAAGTCGCCCTCCACGTGAGGCTCGCGATCAGTAACTGTCCGCTGCCTTTACAGCCAACTGTGGGCCATTTTCTGGCCTCTGCTATTCCGCAAATCGCCTCGTCTCATTCCGCCGACCTACGCGAGATTCCTCGCAAACTTGAGCTGCAATCGGTGCGGCGAGAGCTGGACACTTTCGGACAACCGGATTCCGGCCAGCCAACTAACATCAAGACGCTCAAGTGAACGTTTCGATTCAGATCGGGCGGCGGCAAAGCCGAAGCGTTTTATCGAGTTGCTCGCGTCTCCTCTCAGACCGAAGTTGACCGCGTTCTCCCGAGACTCGATGATGTTGAGTCCAGTGTCGCGAGAGGCTCTCCCGTACCCCGGCTGCAACTTTCTATGGACTCCAAACCCCAAGTCGACTTCCTCTACTTTGATCTCGGCAAGGTGCTGATCGACTTCTCGTATGAAATCGGAGCCCGTCGACTCTCAGAGCTCACAGGTCGACCGATACCACAGCTCCTCGCCACGATCTTCGGTGGCCCGAACCAGATTGCTTACGAGACGGGGCTGATTGAAACAGCAGATTTTGCTCGGGAGATTAACCAGCAGTTGGGTACGGACGTTCCGGAACCGCTGCTAGTTCAGGCTGCGACGGAAATTTTCTGGCCGAATTGGCAAATCATCCCGCTGGTAGCGTCGTTGGCCCGAGCCGGCTGGCCGCTGGGAATTCTCTCCAATACTTGCAGCGCTCACTGGGAGTATGTGACGGCTAACTACCGATTCTTGAAGCATTTGTTTGGCGGCCCGGTGATCCTCAGCTACGAAGTTCGGGCGATGAAGCCGGCGGAGCCGATCTACGCGGCGGCCCAGCGGCTGGCGGGTGTCGACGCGCAGCGAATCTTCTTTGTTGACGATCGCGCTGAGAATGTTGAAGGGGCGCGGCAGTTCGGGTTTCAGGCGGTGCTTTACGAAAGCGCCATACAAACTGCGGCCAGCCTTCGCCAACTGGGCGTCCATTTTGACTTCTGAGCAACCACAAGGGATGCCAAAGAGCAACGCCTTGCCTTGTTGAAACAGGCCAGCCGCTCTTCTAGAATTCCAGCCTTCACTTCTGTGCTCAAGAGGTTTACTCAGAGATGGCTGCCGCGACTCCAATCAAAATTGTGAAACGAGCTCTCTGGCGGCCCGGTTGGTATCGCTTGGACCAGCCGATCGGGGTCGGCCAGTTCGGTCGCTTTGCATTCTTTAACCCGGCCGCGGACCCTTCCAGCCAGCCTGTTTTGCCAGAGAACGGCTTCGGCAGCGGGCCGATTGAATTGCAGTTCTTTAACCGGACGATTACCGACCAGAAGCATCCGCTGTTTCGGTTTGCCCGAGTGCTGGAGAT
>JBJTQD010001012.1:0-3970 GCA_046075445.1 Planctomycetota bacterium | reverse complement strand
ACGGCGGCGACGGAGACGACCTTTGCACCGCCCCAGACGACTGGACCAAATCAGCTGCTAACTCCATCGCCAACTTTCAATTCCCAAATCGATTCATCGATTCCTCTTTCTCCCCTCGCCCCCCTTGGGGGAGAGGGGCCGGGGGTGAGGGGGTTGTAGCGAGAAAGATCAAGCCACAAACCCGATCCCAAGGTCACGCCTCCTCTCACCCAACACAGCTTTCTTTCGTCTTTCAAAAAAGCAAAACGCTCTCTCCCTCCTCCCCAACTCTTCATTCAACGCTTTTCATCAGCATAAATCAGTGGTTCTCTCCTCTTCACTCCTCCCTATTAGGGCCAATTAGTGGTTCCCCTCTTCCTCCTCTGGCCTCCCTTTTCACGCCTCGAGCCACAGACGTTGTCACGCACTAGTCATCACCAGGACAACAAACATCAGAATGCCAATCCCCAGCGGAACCAGATTGCGCATGTGGTATTTCCCGGGTGCGCTACACACGATTAATAACAGAGCCGTCAACAGCGTCGAAGAAAAGATGACGCCCTCCCCGATGTACAGATTGATCCCATTGCCCATGCTTGAGTGTGGCCCCGGCCCTTCCCAGTTGCGAATTAACTGGACGAAGACCACCAGGAACACAAACCAATTAAACCCGGTCAGAATCTTCCAAGATGTTTCCAAGTTTCGCTCCTGATTTGACTCCGGCGATTCTCGCAGTCGCACATCCATCTTGAACACACGCCTTTCGAAACAGACTAAACTCATAGACCCGACATTACATCATCACAAGTCGAACCAACATCGTTAGCTTGCCTCATCGAATCTATCTGTCGACTTTTTCTCGCGGCAAAAAGCAAGAGCAAATCAAGACAATCCAGCCAACCAAGTTGACACTACAGTACGTCCAGAATAAAAATCGCAAATTCATCAACTCATAAGGCTCCAGGATTGACCCAAGCAGGTAGCTCAACAACCCCACGAGAAACAGCAGAAAGCTGATCGCGGCTCCCCCAATCGACACTCGGTGAGCCATCGCAAGAGGAAGTACCAAAGAAGCCACTAACCCGGCCAGCGACATGAACGGGGGAATTAACAACAAAAGTGCGATCAATTGCATCAAACGCCCCCAAAAAACTTTTCGACCCACGCCCTCATCGTCTTCTTTCCCTCACTTCTTTTTATTCCCATTCATCAGCCTAAATCAGTGATTCCTCGCTTCTCATTCCTCCCCATTAGTGCCAATTAGTGGTTCCCCTCTCCTTCTCACAACTCCGCCACCGGCACGCGAACAGCCTCCTCGAACGAAACGTCTTCGGGATGCAACTCGGTCAAAAGCTTCCGGGTCAGCGGCGCGATCTCGACGATGCGGCTCGCCATCCGCTGGATCGCCTGCTCGAAAAGATTCCGAGCCAAACGGGCGTTACCAAAATGCTCGTCGCGCTGATCGATTAGCTTCTGAAATCCTACTCGCAGTTTCTCACGCGTGGCATCAGGCAAAACGTAATGGCTCTTCTCACACATCCGCCGGAAGATTTCAAATAGCTCGTCGGCGTTGTAATCCGGAAAGTCGAAAGTGCGCTGAAACCGCGATGAAAGACCGGGATTCGAGGTAAGCATCCGCTCCATCGGCCGAGGGTAACCCGCCAAGACCACTACCAGGCTATCGCGGTCATCCTCCATCCGCTTCAACAGTACCTGAACCGCCTCGGCGCCAAAAGGATCCTCGCCGCGCTCGGCGACCAAGCTGTAAGCCTCATCGACAAAGAGCACGCCATGAATTGCCTCGTCTACCAATCGATTGACCTTCGGACCGGTTTGTCCCGTGTACTCGGCGACTAATCCTGATCGGTCAGTCTCAACCGTGTGTCCCTGATTCAGAATCCCAAGCCCACCGAAGACCTGGCCAAGGATCCGCGCGACGGTCGTTTTGCCAGTACCCGGATTGCCGCGGAACACGGAGTGCAAAGCGACTTGAGTCCTCGGCAATTCATGTCGCTGACGCTCAGCCTGAACCTTGAGAAAGCTGACCAACTGACGGATATCGCTTTTCACAGCCTCTAATCCAACCAGCCGTTCCAACTCGGCCATCGCCTCGGCCAGCATCTCCTCGGGCGACTTGGAAGTACTGCGTTCACCAAGCCCCCCCACTGATTCGGATTCTGCTCGTTGGCTCTGATCGGGGCCGCCCGCTCGCTGGGCCCGGGCAACCTGAACTGCCTCTTGTCGAGACTTTACATTACCGGCCGGCAACGACTTCCTGGGTTTCTCCTGCGGCGCGAGCGCCCTCCTCATTTCCGCTTGGATCGACTTCAGACACTGCACTTCCGCCGGCAGCACTTGGCCGTCGGCTTTCGCGATGAGGTTGGCAATCCGAAGCACATGGGAACGAAGCTCTGGAACCTGATCGGCCAAAGGCAACATCTCGACGAACGGTTTGAGCAAGCTCTCCCAACTCAGTCTCTCCGACTCTGCTGCCACGTTCTGCAGCACTTGTGCAATGTTATCCTGACTGACGTTCACGCCCCAAATATGGCGCAGTAAGACCAAGGCCGCTTCTCGCTCCGCCGGGTGCCAGCGTCGATCGCAACGAGCGAGCTCGAAAAACACTTTAATCAACAAGCCGCGATGCAGGTCGAGCATCAACTCGGGAAACTTCTCCGGGTGACCGGCGATCAGGTCCGGGCAGGTCCGAACGCAAAGATACGCCCCCGCGCGATACAGCGCTTCGCACTCTTTCAGTTCTTGCTTTAATTCGATCAGCAAAGCAGAATTTGCAGCATTCTCGGGAGCGTCATCCGCCTTCGTATCAAATAAGCTTTTGATCCAATCAAGCATCGCTGAAATAATCCTTCGCGGAAAAGACGGGCAAAGGCGAATTCTAGTTCCTCGCAGAGCCGGTCGCCCGTGAAACATTTCGGAATGAGGACTCGCAAACACAAAAGAGTCCCGAGTAAATTGACGCCTAGAATTGTTTTTTCAGTGTCGCAGCCAAAGCCTCAAGGTCGTTTGTCAGCAACATTCCCCATCGCTCTGCGCTCTTTTTCATGCTCATCACCGAGAGTTGCGAAATTTTGAGATCGCCACTATTTACTGTTCCGCGATAAACCACATGCAGCACATCGGTTCCTTCTTTGACGTGGCCAATCACTTCGATTGTCATACCTTTCATCGAATCGCGGATACGCGGCTGCATCTTGATTACGCCCTTGTAGAACGATTCAAAAAAAGCCTTATCGTCAAGTTTGCGCAGGTCGCTAACTGCAGTGACATCTTCAAACAGACTTAAGAGTTCACCTTCTCGGCCAGCCTTCTCTGCGGAGTCCATCACGTCAAGAATTGCCGTTTTGAACGACTTGAGCGCCTCGGGATGCATCTCCTCTGCAAAATCGCCAACCCGATTCTCGCGTAGCGCCTCCATCGCGCGCAGCGCTGTATTCTCCGGCGAGTTTTCGTCAGCGCTCGAGTTGGTTTGCCCCAAAACGGGATGCGGTGACCAAGCGAAAAACGCAATCGCAATGAACGCAACCAGAAACTGTCCTGCTCTCACTTGCACACGCATCCTCTCAATCAAAGTTAAAGAAGGTATATCAAAAACGAGTACACGCGGCTGGTCCCGCTTAAAGCCAAGCTCGCGGCTCATTGCTTCGGTACTCACGGGTTTCGCTCCGTCTCCTATGATAACTCTTTTACCGTCGTACCTCTCTCTCAGAACGGCAAAATAAGCAAGGATAAGAGCCCCAGGGACTTAAATTGAAAAAGATACGGGTCGGGGGGCAAATCGCAATTTGACCCCCGACCATTTTCAATTGCTTTTTGGGAAGTTGTTGTCTTTGCGAGGCTGAAAGCCTGACCTCGCACAGCCCCAGGGCAAAGCGGGCCAGAAAGTTCACGACCGAGCCCGCATCGCGCTAGGTAATGATTCGTTTTAAATTTCTGAGCCCTGAAAGGGCGTTCCAAAGACGGCTGCGCTCCG
>JBJTQD010001011.1:0-4341 GCA_046075445.1 Planctomycetota bacterium | reverse complement strand
TTGGGAGTTGGGAGTTGGGATTGTTCGTGGACTGTCGCTGCCAAGCTCCAATTTTTTTCTGTTTAAGCTCTTCACTTCAATCGTCTAATTCACTCGTCGCACTTTGCTGAATCACTTTTCTCCTCCCCTTCTTCTCGCAACCACCCCTTTCCTTTCCTAGCCTTTCCCTTTCCTCACTCGCGGTCCCTCATTCAACTTCATTAGCGTAAATCAGTGGTTCCCTTCTTCCATTGTTCAAAATCAGCGTAAATCAGTGGTTCCCTTCTTTTGTTTTTCTTCCATCAGTGCTGATTAGTGGTTCCCCCGGTCTTCTCACGTAGCCATCAGATCCCGCGTAACGATTGGCCGCACGCCGATTAGCCGCTCGCCGGCTTCGACTCCGACCGATTGCCCTAACGTCCGCGCGAGGTTGATCACTCTTGGATAGATATCCTGCTTGGTCGGCGGGAATTGGGTTTCATAGCAGCGAATTGCCGTCAGCTTGCGCTCAAGCGTCGACGAGATGTCCTGAATAACGGCTGGTCCAGCCAATTCCGGATCATTCGCCCGGTCGAGATCGAACGTCAGGTGATAGTAATACTGCCGGTCGATTTTGTGCGGCTGGAGTTCACCGAAATGCTGCTCCCATTTGGTCAGCCGCGAGTAGAACACCGCGGCGTCGATAATCTGCCGCGTCTGCCAGTGATCTGGGGAAGCCGTCGGTGTGCGGTTCCCAAGTCCAATCACCATGCGCGGACGATGCTTGCGAAACTCGCGAGCCAGTTTGACTCGGGCCTCGAATGAATCAAACAAGGCCCGGTTAGGCAAGTCGAGCGTAATCCGGGTCTGGATTCCGAGCACCTGCGCCGCCGCTGAAGCTTCGGCCAAGCGAACCTCCGGCGACGGGCAAACGGGTGTCGGCTCACCGTCCGTCAGATCAATAATCCCGACGGCGTAGCCTTGATCAGCCAGCGCCGCCAGCGTTCCGCCACATCCAATTTCAACATCGTCAGGATGAGCCCCAACAGCAATCACATCAAAGCCAGAAATGACTCGACTCCTCTTCTAAAAAGTATTCGCAAACGCTTCGCCATCCTAACAACTAACAACTAACAACTCATTCCCCAACCACCAATTCTCCATTCATCACCATCCAGTGACCGGGGAACGTGCAGAGATACGGATACCGTCCTGGTTGATCGGGCGCCTTAAACCAAATCGTTTGTGATTGGCCCGGTTCGACAATGTCGGTGTAAGCCAGCACCTCGTCGGACGGCGGAACATACTGTCGCAGGAAGGCTTCGGGATCAGCGATCAGCCGATTCGCCGCTTGGCCCACTCGCTCCAGAGAACCGGGCTTAATCAGGGCCCAATTGTGAGGCACGACGTCCGGATTCTTAAAGACCAGCGCGATGACTTCACCGGGTTTTGCTGCTAACGTGCGCGTTGAATAAGAGAGATTTGTCCCAGCGGCAATCTCCAAAGTCCGCGCGCCTTCCAGCGACTTCTGCCATGGGTTTGGCACGCGCCGCGTTGCCATCGCCAAATCAAACTCGATCGGATGCGGAGCAACTTGTTTGGCCATTGGCCGATAATTTGGCAAATCAGTCCGCGGCGGCCCGAGGCGGTTGACCGTGCAGAACAAATCGTGTCCCCGCGGACCGCCGACGTTCAGCCGCAGATGCAACTGATTGACGGGCTGCAGCTCCGGCAGTTCGAGAAACAACGTTCGGCCATCGTCCAGCAATTGGGCCGCGGCGATCTGCAGCGCCGTATGCCCGACGATTCCCTGATGCCCGGGCGCGTATTCCAGTGACCCATACGCGCCGCTGTAGCGGTAGTTCCAGCACTGTGCGAAATGGTTTTTTGCATCTTCGGCCTGCTGCCGATCGAGCGGCTCGACAAACTTCACCGCGATCCCATTTTCATGAACGCGATAGCCAACCGGCAACTGCACGGGTTGACCGGTGTAGCGGACTCGCTGGAAACAGCCAAAGTCCGGCGTATAAGTTCCCCAGCCGCTCATGCCGCTGACATACAACTGACCATCGGCCGGAGAGAAACGCCCGCGATGAGAGCCAGAAGTGAATTCTCCGACGAGCGGCACGACTGCGCCTTGCAACTGACCTTCGACTTCATCTCGGAGGAGCAGAAAGTGCGAGCCCATCCCGAAAGAGAAATGGACCATCTGATCGCGCAGCGGACCCCAGCGGTCGCTCGTGACGTAAAGCTGGCCACCCGCGCTGTTGTCGACATTCCGTGGCAGATAGACCAGCGGCAACTTCGGCGCGACACCACCACGCGGACCACCGTGACCATAGAACAGCGGTTGGTCAGCTGGTTGCGAGAGCGCCTCGCTGACGCGGACGCCGCAAATCATCGAAGCCGGAGTCCAATCTCCTTCTGAGCATGGCACCGTGACGACGCCGTCCGGAAAGAGCCCCAGTCCATCCGGGTTTCGGAATCCGCGAGCCAGAGCGCGAGCCGACTTTCCATCGGCTGAAATCTGCACCAAGCCTTGGTTTCCCGAAGCGGTATAAAAATTCCCTTCCGCATCGCGATGCAAACCGCAGATGTAGTCGTGTCCAGCCGGCGATGTTTGGACCGCCCGGCTGTAGCATTCATAGAAATCTGCCTCGCCATCTTCGTTGAGGTCATGCAGTCGCAGCAATTGATCGCGGCACATGACGAAGATCCCATCCGGCTGGACCAACAAACCAAGCGGCTGATGCAACCCCGCCGCAAACCTACGCCAATTTGCCTGAGCCGGCCAGAGCGTTCCCTCGGGAGCGGCTTGGCCACCGAATCCGCTGACCAGCCAAACTTCTCCTGGCATTGTCGCGTAGTACGCATCTCCGGAAGGGGTCAGGTCATGATCACTGCCAAACAGGTTTGCCTTCCACGGATTGGCCGTTGGCAACTCAATCGTATCGACCGCATAAGGTGCGCCCTCGCCAAACCGCACCTCTGTCGTGATCCGATCGGGCCACTGCGGATGACCGCCCTGGAGCCAATCGCGATGCGGATGCTCACTTCGCGGACCAAAGACGCGGACGAATTGTCCATTCTCAAACGCCGGCGAATCGAGATACTCCACGTCTCCAATCCGGTAGGCAAAGATCACCCGATCACCGAAGCGATAAAAGCCGTGATACTGCTGCTCACCCGCCGGCAGTTCATAGACGGGCCAGTCAATCGTCTGGCCATTCTGCTGGATCCCGTCCATGAATCCATGTCGCACATCCGAGAATTTCAAAAAACCATTCCAGACGATTTCGTATTTCAGCGTATCTGGGTTAAAGCAGACACCGAATTTGCCTTCGTGTCCGATGCGGACGCAAACCGCGCGAGGGACCCGCACTCGCTCGCCGCTGAACACGCCACACTGCACCGAGCCGAGCACCGTGTCGTTCCACTCATTGCCCTTCCAGGTTTGCTCGGTCTGATTTCCCCAGTGGCCGTACTTCCCGCCATCCAGCTCTGGAGCCGCATGCAGTAGCGGCCCGTGCGGGCGCTGACGAAAATACTCTGCTTGCTTCGAGTAAAAGTCATACACCCGGTCGCGATTGACCGGTGCTTGCCAGTTCGGCCAGTCTGCGGGATAGAGCGGATCGCGAACCCAGGCAAACTCCTCGGGACGGTGAGAAACTGCATGCGAAAGCACGGCGTCCACAATCTGCAAATCAAGCGACGGGGACACGCCCACATCGAGCAGTAAGCGAATCAGGTCGACCTGCTGCTGCCGCGTCAACGCCGACATCAGCTCTTCAGGCATCAGCGAATTCCCGGGCCGCTGCTCTTCAATCTCCTCGCGAGGAATTACCGTCTCTACTCCGCTTGAAGGATCGCGCAGTGTCACCGCCTCGTCGTTCTCGGCCTGGCGATAACCTTGAACCGTCGTGCCGTCGCTTCGCAAAATCACCGTCGCTCGGTATTGCGGCTCCACTTGCCGGTTCGGCCAGTAAAGCGATGCGACCAACTCCGCCGGCGACCGCTTCCGTGATATCCCGGTCAGTTCCGGTCCGATCGCCGCTCCCTGACTGCCGATTTTGTGACAGGAAAAGCAGGAGGTCTTTAGTCCGGCAAAAACCGTCAGCCCGCGCTCGGCGTTTCCCACTTCACGAGCATCCTTGAGCAAACCGTTTACAAGCTCCCGCTCATCGTCAGTCAGTGGCTGCAGTGTGTCATCCTGTTCGGATGGGGTATCGCCCGTTTGAAATTTCGGCGCAGTCGCCTCGCGCCCAGCTGCTAGTGCCAAGAGCCACTCGAGTCCTGCGACATTCTCTTGCAGCCGTACTTTGGCATCGAGATCCGTGTGGTTGAGGATGCCAATTGGACCTTGATACCCGCTCGCCTGGATCG
>JBJTQD010001010.1:0-1352 GCA_046075445.1 Planctomycetota bacterium | reverse complement strand
TGAGCGGCAAGGCGCTAGCCGCCGGTGAACCCTCAATCTCGCTCAGCCGTTTTCATGCCGCTGCGTGCTTGTGCCTCCACCCGCCTCGACATCATCGTCACCTGAGCGGCAAGGCGCTAGCCGCCGGTTTTTTTTGTTTTCCGCCCTGAGCGGCAAGGCGCTAGCCGCCGGTGAACCCTCAATCTCGCTCAGCCGTTTTCATGCCGCTGCGTGCTTGTGCCTCCACCCGCCTCGTAAAGACTCAAAGAGGACGCAAGCGTTCCAGCAGGTCTTGGACTTTGAGCTCCACGGCGTTTGATTCGAGGTAATCCCAGTCGAGACTGTCGCGGTTCAATTTCACCAGTCGCGTGACGTCATCCCACTGCCGCTCGGAGGCTTCGTTGCCCACTCGATACCACTCGAGTTTCGCGAGGAGATTATCTTCCACTGAAGCAATCGGAACGACGATTCCATTTTCCGCCGTTCCCAAGCGATGTACTTTTGAACGAGCCAACGAGGATTCGTCAAAACGACGGCCGCGGCTCACGAAAACGTCAACTTTGAAACTGGTGGGTAAGTGAATCAAGTTAAACGAAGAGCGTCGTTGGATCGCATCTCGCATCGCTGACTCGCTGGCGTAAAACTCACCTGCAACAGCCGCCAAGATCGACGAAAAGTGGGCCGGATTGAGCTTAGCGACGATATCGACATCCATCGTACTGCGCATCGCGCCGTGGAATGAGCTGGCGACACTCCCCCCGATGAAGTACTGGACTCCCAGCGAGTCAAACGTCTTCTTAACTGTTTGTAATGCGAGGACGAGGTCTTCTGCGTTATCCATTGGCTCGCTCTGCCTGGTAACGCTGGACGGCGGCAGCGAGTTCCCGCCCGTAGTTCAGCTCGATAAACGCGATTTCGATTTCCTGTGGAGTGAGTTCAGGATGGTTGCGAGCAATTGCGGTTTTGCATTCGCGGATTAGCCGAGTCGTCATTCGCAGGGCTTTCAGAGCCCGTTCGGACGGAGGCATGCGGCGAATTAAGTCAAGCTGCACTTCCTCCGCCTCTGGGCTGGTATCAGTCGTGTAAGGTTGCATGGCGATAATCCTCAGGCCTGAGTTTACCCGGCGGCGAGGAAAGTTCCAAGGAAATCCAATGGGACTGGAGTCGATTCATAAGACGCTTCCTGTCCACCTTCCTCATCTTTTCAATTGCCAGTTGCCGGAAGCGGGGAAGCAGAATTACTTCACGTCTTCCGCTGGCAACAGCTTCCCCAGCCGCTCCGCCTGCTCGGGCGACTTCTCTTTCAGCTTAGCGAAGTTCGCGTTGAGTACTTCGCGATCTTCAGCCGAATCCGGTTTCCCCTTCACGGCCCA
>JBJTQD010001009.1:0-2042 GCA_046075445.1 Planctomycetota bacterium | reverse complement strand
GTTGCTCGCTCTTCTCTCCGTTTCGCTGATTTCAGGCTTTCTTGATCAGTGGAAAATCTGGCGGTCGAGTTGTCGGTAATTGATTGCCTCGAGGAGGTGGTCGTACTTGATTTGGGGTTCATCTTCGAGGTCGGCGATAGTGCGGGCGACGCGGAGGATTTTGTCGTGAGCCCTGGCGGAAAGTCCCATTTCATTCACGTTATTCTTCATCAGGTTTATGCATTCTTTGTCGAGTCGACAGTGCTCGCGCAGGAGTTTGCTGGACATCTGTGAGTTGTAGAGAATCCGCATGCCGCTGAAGCGTTCGCGTTGATGATTTCGTGCGCGGAGCACTTCGGCTCGAATAGTTTCGCTGGATGTACCCGGGGTACTCGAGGAGAGTTCCTTGTAGTCGGCGGCGGGGACTTCGACTTGGATATCAATTCGATCGAGCAGTGGGCCTGAGACCTTGCCGATGTATCTCTCGATCTGCTGGAGAGTGCAATTGCAGGGACGCCGGGGATCGGTTCGGAATCCGCAGGGGCAAGGATTCAGGGCGGCGACCAGCATGAAGTCGGCGGGGAAGGTTGTCGACTTAAGCGCGCGGCTGATTGTCACGACGCGATCTTCTAGAGGTTGGCGGAGTACCTCAAGTGTTCGTCGATTGAACTCCGGAAGTTCGTCCAGGAATAAAACCCCGTGGTGGCTCATCGAAATTTCGCCCGGAGTTGGGGTGCTGCCGCCGCCGACGAGACCGGCTTCGCTGATGGTGTGGTGCGGACTGCGGAATGGGCGGCGGGCCATCAGGGGTTGGCCGCTGGGAAGGCGACCGATGGCGCTGTAGACCCGGGTGGTGGCGATCGACTCTTCCGGCGAGAGCGGTGGGAGAACGGTTGGGATCCGCTTGGCGAGCATGGTTTTGCCGCTGCCTGGGGGGCCAAGCATAAGGAGATTGTGCGCTCCGGCGGCAGCGATGGTGATCGCTCGTTTGGCGAGTTCCTGGCCGCGGACGTCGGCGAAATCTTCTTCGTAGCGGGCGAGTTCCTGAAAAATCTCGTCCAAGCGCGAAGGGGTTGGCTGGATGTCGACCTCGCCGAGAAAAAACGCGACTGCTTGGGTGAGGTTGTCGATTGGGATGACATCGAGTCCCTCGACCACGGCGGCCTCGCTGGCGTTTTGTCGCGGGACCAGCAATCCCCGCAGCCCATCGTGTTTCGCTCGCATGGCGATCGAGAGGACGCCTTTTGCGGGACGGGTATTACCTTCGAGAGCCAACTCGCCGACGACCGCATACTGCGTGAATTTTTCCGATTCGATTTGATTGCTGGCGGCCAGCATACCGAGGGAAATCGGAAGGTCGAAGGTCGCGGCTTGTTTAGGAAGCTCTGCCGGGGCGAGATTGATCACGACGCGGTCGTTGGGGCGTTCATAACCGGAGTTTTCAAGTGCGCGGCCGACGCGATGCGTGCTCTCGCGGACGGCTGCTTCGGGGAGCCCCACAAGAATGGTCTTGGGCATCGCCACAGGAGAGACGTCGACTTCCACTTCGACAGGTTCAGCTTCAATTCCAACAAGCGAATAAGTTTGCAGTTTAGCGAGCATGACTAGCTGGTCTCCAAATATAAGTGAACATCTGGACAGTTAGTCGAATAGAATACCGTACTGGGGGTGGGAGCGGGAAGTATGGGGGCGCAGAAAAAGATTTGAGAGAAAATGTGGTCGGTAGCGGAGGGCGCAGATAGCGGGCGAGGCTTATTTTTCCCGTCAGCAGGGGCTTCGTGCCGGGCCCTGCGCTTCGCGAGAGCAGTTGGAGGCAGAGCAGTAGAGCAGTAGAAAAGCAGTTAAGACGAGGAACCTGCGCTGGGCGATGGTCTCCCGACCTCGCCCCCGGTGCGGTGTCCGGTTGTGGCGCGAAAATTCGCTTCAGCGTCGAACCGTCCGAGCCGAGGCGGCATCGGCCGGTTCGACCTTGGTGGTGATCTTTGTTTCTGGTCCGTAGGGTTGCGCTCGCAGAGCCGAGCTGACCCTACGCTAAGCTAAAGCGCCCTGTCGGGGCGAAGAGC
>JBJTQD010001008.1:0-2373 GCA_046075445.1 Planctomycetota bacterium | reverse complement strand
GGCGAGGTCGGGAGACCATCTTCCACCGTTATTTTCTTGTCTTCACTGCTTTTCTACTGCCGTACTTGCTCTGTTTCCTCCTGCTCGCGCCGAGCCCAAGGCCCGTTGGGGGTAACCCGAATTAGTTGCGGTTGGTTGCGGGAAGGCGGGCGGTTAACCTGAAGTGCTCGAGAGGTGGGCCCGGGCCCCGGGATAGCCCGGTCTTTAATGGCATAAGCGGGCAATGAGGGTTGGCAGGGTGAGACAGTTTGAAGCTGGCGAAATCGTTGCTTCGGTTCGCTAAGCCGGAAGTCGAGCATCGGATTTCGGGAACTTGGCCACAGCGGGGTGGGAATTCGCCCAGTTAGTCTGCAGCGGTTGCGCAGTTTTTTCCGCTGGCGAAAAGCTTGAGAGAGAGCCGTTGCGATCGCGCAACTCGCACAACTGTCCCCAATCGGTCACAACCGCCGTCTCTTTTTCATTGCAGGCAGATTTTTTCCCTGCACACCTTGCCAAGTGTGATACTTTTCCCCAACTCACCGAAGCGGTTTGTGGAGCCCGAGGCCCCATGACTTGATTTTTAGTTGTGAGTTCTCCTTTTAAAAGGAGCGCGGACTTCAGTGAGGAGTTCGCAGTCGTTTAATCAACACCAAAGATTGGGCAGGTCCATTCGTCGCTTGGTAGTTGATTCAGTTCACAAGACAATTTTTTATTGGGAGAGCCAGTCATGGCCTTGGGAGTAGTCAACAACAGCGGTTCAATCAACGCCCAGAACAATCTGTCCCGGGCACAGAGTTCATTGAATCGCTCGATTGAGCGTTTGTCGTCTGGTTTGAAAGTTAACCGCGGATCGGACGGTCCTGCGGCTTTGGTTGTTTCCGAGAAGCAGCGAGCCCAAATCTCCGGTTTGCGGACCGCAATTGACAACACCGAAAAGGCTGTCTCGGTTGTCCAAACGGCAGAAGGTGCTCTGGGCGAAATCAACAGCTTGCTCGTGAAAGTTCGCGGACTGGCCCTCGACTCCGCTAATACCGGCGTCAATGACGACGATGCTTTGGCCGCTAATCAGGCTGAAATCGCCAACGCTCTGGATACCATCAACCGGATAGCCAACAACACACAATTCGGCTCGAAGAAGTTGCTCGACGGTTCGGCTGGCAAGACCGGCACCGCTTCCGATGCCGATGTGACTTTCCTTCAGGCCGGCAGCGCGACTGCGGCTGGCACCTATGCGGTCAACGTTACGACCGCAGCCGAACGAGCTTTCGCTGATGCTGGTACTGACCAGACCGCAGCTCTGGCCGCTGATGAAACTCTGACGGTCAATGGCGTCAGCATCTCGCTGGCTGCTGGCCTCGACCAAGCTGGTGTTGTCTCCCGAATTAACGAGTACTCTGGCCAAACCGGTGTGACCGCTCGAGTCGACGGCACTACCACACAGCTGTACACCGAAGACTTTGGTGCAGGTGCTTCAATCAGCGTTGTCTCGAACGTCGCTGCAGCTGCAACCAGCTCGGGTTTCGGCACTACTGCAATCAATGACTCCGGTGTTGATGTTGCTGGCACGATTGGCGGAACGGCTGCTTCGGGTGCAGGTAATGTATTGTCCAGCACCGCTGGCAGTGCAGAGGGAGTTTCAGTTCGCTTGGCAACCTCGGCCACTCCGACGACTTCCGTCACTGGTGCTCAGGGCAATGTCACAGTTTCCGATAACTCACTGACCTTCCAAATTGGCCCGAGCCAAAATCAAACGGTGAACTTGGCGATTGACAAGGTTAACCCTTCGGCCTTGGGCGTTGGCTTGGCCAGCAACCAGTTCGGTACGTTCGATTCTATCGACGTGACCTCGGCTTCTAAGGCTCAGGATTCTCTGGCAGTCATTGACGCCGCGATTGAGGAAGTCGCCGGTCTCCGCAGCAAGCTGGGTGCCTTCCAGTCGAACACCTTGGAAGCGACCGCCAACAACCTGCGAGCTACTTTGGAAAACACTGTGAATGCCGAATCTGTGATTCGCGACACCGATTTCGCCGAAGAAATCTCGAACTTCACCAACAACCAGGTTCTGGTTCAGGCTGGTGCTTCGGTTCTGTCGAGTGCGAATCAGACTTCGCAGTTGGTTCTGTCGCTGCTGCGATAGTAATTCGAACGCAATTTGAATACCGCGCGCGAGGGGGCAGTGATGTCCCCTCGCGTTTTTTATTGACTGGCCAGCCGACTTGATTCGATGGTCCGGGATGCCCGGAAACGAAGGCGTCTTTGAGGCGAAAGAACCGCTTTTCGCCAGCGCCATGGTTACAGAGGCCATCGGAAAAAAATAAAATCAGTTGCGAGCATTCAGTCGACCAACCTTTTTCAGTTCGCTTGGGCCGGGAACTCAATCGATGAATTTTGAAC
>JBJTQD010001007.1:0-5445 GCA_046075445.1 Planctomycetota bacterium | reverse complement strand
CCTGTGCAAATTTTTTGCACTCTCTACCCCGGGCTGGAGGCTGGAAGGCCGTTGGCCAGAAGAGCCGTTTATTGATGGTGAGCCAAAGTGAGCCGCACCACGCCCTTCGCAGAGTCTCAGGGAGATGCCACCTGTCCGGAGACCCCATGCTGTTTCTCCTCGTCATCCGGGTTTGCGGCAGGCTGATTGTCGCGATTCAAAGCACTAAGATGAACCGGTACTCAATCTTTTGTCATTCAGGATTTTTCCAATGAATATCCGCCGGAATTCAAACGCAAAACGATTCCTTCTCGCAGGATTGTTCCTCTGCGCAGCACTAGCTGGTTCGCCGCTCCTCGGCCAAGGGCAATCGCCCGCGCCCAGCAATAGCAAGCCAAAGCCTCTCAAAGTATTCATCCTCGCTGGACAGTCGAACATGGAGGGCCACGCTCATGTTCGCACGCTGCAGCATCTGGCGATGAAGCCGGAGACAGTCGCGATGTACGAGGCGATTCAAAACGCCGATGGCACGCCGAAGGTACACGAGCAGGTTTGGATTTCTTACCTTTCCAGCAGCGGCGTCAAGCAAGGTCAACTGACAACCGGCTACGGCGCCAATGAGGAAAAGATCGGGCCGGAACTGACCTTCGGAATTTACCTGCAGCAGTCGCTCAACGAGCCGATTCTGCTGATCAAAACCGCTTGGGGCGGAAAGAGCCTGCACACCGATTTCCGACCGCCCAGCGCCGGACCGTTCCCGTTCCGCGACGAACAACTCGAGCAGTTCCGCAAGGAAGGCAAAGACGTCGCCAAGATTCAAGCCGAAAAGGCCGAGGCGACCGGAGCAAATTATCGCCTGATGCTCGAGCATGTACGAAAAGTCCTCGCGAATATCAAAGATGTGTACCCCGGCTACAACGAGCAAGCCGGCTACGAACTGGCTGGATTTATCTGGCTGCAGGGCTGGAATGACATGGTCGACGGCGGCGTCTATCCCGACCGCGGAAAGCCCGGTGGCTATGACCAGTACAGCGTCAACTTGGCTCACTTCATCCGCGATGTACGCCGCGACTTGAACGAGCCCCAGTTGCCGTTTGTGATCGGCGTGATGGGCGTGGGCGGACCTGTGGCCGATTACGGTCCGGAGCAGCAGCGTTACGCGGCGGTCCACCAGAATTTCCGCGACGCGATGGCAGCGCCGGCTAAGCTTGCCGAGTTCCAAGGGAACGTCATCAACGTCCTGACCGAAAAATATTGGGATGCCCAGCTCAGCGATCTGAATCAACGCCGCGAGTCCGTCAAGCGGAAAGCCGCGCAGCAAGCCAAAGAGCAGAATCTGGATCCCGAGGCAGCCAAGCAACTCGAGACCCAGCTGCTGAGCGAAGCAATTTCCGTTCGCGAGAACGAGCTGCTGAAGAACGGCATCTCCAACGCCGAATACCACTACCTCGGCTCAGCCCGCATCCTCGGCGGAATCGGCAAAGGCTTTGCCGAAGCGATGGCGGTTCAGTTACGAAGGCAATCCGGGGGAAAGTAGAACGGAACCGTTCTACCGACTAGACCTCTCGCTCCTCATTACTTCCTGGTTAGTGCCCATTAGTGGTTCCCCGGCTCAACTCTGACTTTTAGATGGACTTGGCAATTTTTCGAGACCGGAAGAATTCCTCGGCGCTTTCAGCTTCTCCAGTTCGCGTTGCCAGCGCTCCAGGGACGCCCGGTCTGACTCTGCCTCAAGCTGTTTCAGCAGGTCCTCGACCAGTTGCTGGCACTCGAGGCGCTCGTCTGGCGAACCGTCGAGTGCCAGTTGCAGGAGCCGCTCGCTGCTCTGCTGCCGAAGCGGTCGCCCTTCGTCCAGGGCGGCCCCCTCGATCAGAGCTTGGCCAAGCCGAAACCTTGTGAGCTCCTGATCCCAGGCCGGCGCGGCGGACTGCTCCTGTTTTTCGAGTGTCTCACGCAGAGTGGCGATTGCCTCGGGGAATCGCTGCTGGAGCCGGAGGCAATTCGCCAGCCGGGTTCGGGCGCGGGCGGCCAAGAGCGAATCGCCATTGGGACCAGACTGGAAACGGTACCAGCGGCGATGCCAACTCTCGGCTTCCACCAACCGCTCGTTCCGCTCGAGAATCCTCAGGCTGCGAGCCACCAGCGATTCGGCTCGAGGATGCTGAAATTTTCGCTTTCGCAGTTGCTCCAGCACCTCGCGGAGAAGCTCCAGTCCAGCCTCGATCTCCCCTTTCTTCTCGTACAATCTGCCAAGGCTGTAGATGCATTGAATTGTGGTGGGATGTTCCTCGCCGAGGTTTTCCCGCAGCCCCTCTACAGCTTGCTCATACATGGTCTCGGCAAGTTCCAATGCTCCACTTTTCTCGTGGGCCAGGGCAAGTCGATAAAGCGAAAAAGATGTCGTCACGCTCTGTTCGCCGCTGACCCGCACGTCGCGATCGTAAGCCGTTTGGTACAACTCCAGAGCGAGAGCGTGCTCGCCTTGGTCGAGGAGGATGCTGGCGAGTCCTTGCCGGGCTGAGGCGAGGAAGTCGTTGTCGGGTTCAAACATCGCTTCCGACTTGCGGAGGCACTCCTCGGCCAAGAGCCTCGCTTCCCTGATCCGCCCGCAGCCCTGATAACTTAAAGCCAAGTCCCGCTGATAAATCAGGCAGGCGGAATCATCGGGGCCGAGAGCCTCGATGATTCGCTTGAGATTGCCCTCCTGAATTTCCAAGGCCTCTGCTCTTTTTCCGGTCCCAGCCAATGCTTCCGCCAGATTCCGCCGGACGTAGAGCGACACGATCGGTTCGCCAACTTGCTCGTACATCTTCCAGGAGACCGAGAAGCAGTCGCTGGCGATGGAATACTCACCGAATGATTGGTAATTTAAACCGAGGGTCCAGTAGAGCTGGGCAACCAGCTTGAGTTCAAGGTCTGTTCGCTCCAGCAACTGCTCCCGGCCGCGATCCAGCAGGGAGAGCATCGCTTGGCGGGCACCCGACTCTACCAGCCGACCATTGGATGTCGAGAGCGTTGCTTGGGAGACATTGAGGAAATAGTCGGCAACGAATCGCGCGCTGGACTCGGCCCTCTGCCGCGCAGCACTTTCCTGCTCACGCGCCGCGGACTCGGCTTCCTTGGCCTCCCTCGCCGCACTTGCCGCGGCCTCTGCCACCGCGGCATTGCGCTCAGCTACCTCGCGTTGGGCCAGTGCTTCCTGCCTCGCCTTTTCAGCCGTCAATCGCTCGGCCGCCTCGCGCTCCCGCGCCGCCGTCGCTTCAGCCCGCTCTTTGTTGGCAATCTTCAGGGCCTGCTCCGTGTTCTGCTGCTCTTGCCAGGCGCGCTGCAGCCCCCAGCTGGTCCCAACTAATCCCACCAGCAGCGAAGCGAGCAACAGAGCCGAGGAAACCAGCAGGCCCGGATTGCGCCGCGCGAATTTCCGCAGCTGATAGAGCGCTCCCGGCGGATGAGCCAAAACGGGCTGACCAGTGAGGTACCTGCGGACGTCCGCTGCCAGCCCATTGGCTGTCTCGTACCGCCGCGTGCGGTCTTTCTCGAGCGCCTTCATCACGACCCAGTCGAGGTCATTGCTCAGCAATCTCGCCAATTGCTGCTGAGGTGCGGGAAGAGTTTCCCGAATCTCCGGCCGAGTCTCGGCCGACATCACGCGCGTGCTCGGTCGCGTTGGCTCGTCCTCGCGCACGGCCCGCAAAACTTCCAGCAGTCCCGGCTTGGCAGTTCCTTTGGAAACAAACGGCGGACTCCCGGTCAGCAATTCATACAGCAGTACACCGAGCGAATAGATATCGGCCCGCGTGTCGATGTCGCCTCCACCCAGCGTCGCCTGCTCGGGGCTCATATACTCGGGCGTTCCGAGGATGCTCCCAAAAGCCGTCACCACGGTCGACTTGGCAACATCGCCACCTTCGAGAACCTTTGCCACACCAAAGTCGATCACCTTGACCACTGGCTGGCCATCATCACTCTGCGAGACGAGGATGTTGGAAGGCTTGATATCGCGGTGGATGATCCCTTTCTGGTGGGCATGCTGAATCGCCTGGCAGACGTCGAGAAAGAGTTCCAGCCGCTGGGCCAGCGTCGCTCGCTGGTCGCGGCACCAGTGATTGATGGGAACGCCGCGAACCAGTTCCATTACAAAATAAGGACGACCATCCGGAGCAAGCCCACCGTCGAACACTCGGGCAATGTGCGGGTGGTCCATCAGCGCGAGCGCTTGCCGCTCGGCATCAAACCGGGAGACGATCAGCCGCGAGTCCATCCCCTTCTTGATCAGCTTCAGCGCCACCTCGCGCTCGACCGGTTCGGTTTGCCTGGCTCGCCAGACGGACCCCATTCCGCTTTCACCCAGCAGCTCTTCGAGCTGGTAGCGACCGCCCAGCACGGCCCCGCGGTCCTCTCCCGAATCTCGCGCAGGAACTTTCAGGCCAAAGGCCGGCAGCGGGGTGGCGAAGGCAACCTCGAGCACGCGGTCCAGCGCAACGTCGAGCAGTTCGGCCTCAGTCGCCGATTCAAGCTTTGACCTGCCGCTCAGCTCACGATCGGGTTCGTTATTCGATTCAACTTGGCCGCAAAAAAACACCTCGCTTGCTCGTGCTCACCGAATCGCCGCCCGTGAACATCGCCTTCAAAATCCCATGTCGCCGGCGCCTCTGGTGCAACAGGCTGTTAGCTTGCCACTGGCGTGGCGGAGTGTTGGGCAAGCCAAGCCCCGCCTGCAAAGAAATTCGATCGGCTTATCCCGCGGACTGTTTTCGTAATCTCTCAACGTTGGATAGCGTCACCACTCCCATCCAAATGGCAAAAAATGACAACAACAGGATTGGACGTTTACCCATGATTCCCCACTAAGTAATTTCATCGAGCAAGAGAATCGTCCCGGCACCCAGCAAGATGTAGGCGTTAACATATTAATAAAAATTTGGTTCGGTATGTTTCATGGGAATAGCGCCTGCTTGTTTTAGGAACCCTAAAATCAGGTCTCATGAGTCCGTCTCATGCTAACAGCCTGTCTCGGTAGTTCGAAAGCTTGTCCGCCTGTGGGGCCGTTTCGCGGAGAGAATTTGGGAGACGAGCCAATTTTTGTCCAAAAACCGGGAGCTGGGAATTTTTTCGACTTTTTCTTATATTGCCGCCGCGAAAACCGGCCGTGCCTTGATTTATGCTTAGCTCTATCCTCAACCCCAAGACCAAAAGCATCACAACCGGAGCTTCAACCATGCCCCGATCTCGCCGCCAAAGCCGCCTGGCCGCTCGCCCGGAAAGTCGCCCCGAGTACCAGCTTCTGGAAAGCCGCGCTCTGCTGGCCGGCACGCCGCAGCTGATTGACATCAACCCTGGCGCTGGCGACTCAACCATGGTCGCGGGAACTAACGTGGGAAACTGGTCAATCCTGATGGCTCAGGGCCCCAGTGGCGGCTATGAACTCTGGAAAAGCGATGGCACGGCGGCTGGTACGACGCGAAT
>JBJTQD010001006.1:0-3061 GCA_046075445.1 Planctomycetota bacterium | reverse complement strand
TAGTTTTGGCAGCCGCGGGTCATTGAGATTGCAATCTTCCCATGACACAACCACCATCTCATCCACACCGAAGTGCTGAATGAACCAGTCGTACTGCTCAGCTTCGACAAACCCCTTGGGGAGCCACTGCCGAATGTCATTCGAAAAACGAGAGAGGACTCCGATCCCGCCCCAAACGACAAACGGCATGGTCAGGAGCAGAATCCAAGCCAATCCAGTAACGTTGGAAACTCGCTCGTATTTGAGAGGTGAAGTATTCACAGGCAAAGCGATTCAGGAATTGTCCGGCAAAGACTTTACCGAACCGATTTAAGTTGACTAATACTCAAATTTTAAGGGGTAGCAGTTCATCGGGAAACAGGCTGGCACATGAATGCTTCCCCAGTTTCATTGGATTATCGCTGTCTCTTGGAAGTATTCATCGGCCAACCTGATGTGCGGCTTATTCCCAAAATCAGATGTGCGAGGTGTAAACAAAAAAAGCCACGGCGAGAGTCTCTCACCGTGGCTTTCAGGGATTTGGCGTTGCCTCAAGGGGAATCCCCCCGAAGGTCTTAGTAATTCGACGTCGCAGGGCCGAGGTCGATGTTGCCGCACATGTGGAAGTGGTTGTGGTCGATGTACAACACCTCTTGGCAGTCTTCGTCGATCAAGGTGTGCGGAAATGGCCAGCCAACAATCTTCCGCTCGGAGAAGTATGCGGTGCACTTGTAATGTGCATGGTGTAGTTGGGCTGGGCCAATCAGCGGAATCACGCGAGGCGGGTCAACGTAATCGGCAATCTTATCCTTGACGAATGTGACGCCATTGCGTTGAGTCTCATGCAGGAAAGGAATGCCGCCTTGAGTTGGGCGGGCACGTTCCAGCGCCCACCACACCTCGTCGTCACTCGGCGGGTCCAGCGCCACGGCTGGTCCACCCGATGTAATCGGACCCAAGATCGGTACGCGAGCGTATCGTTCCTGGATGTGGAATTTGTCTTCGTAATTCTTCTGCCAGTAAGGCGAAACCGGAATCGGTATGCTGAAAATACCCAGCGTCGGTCCGGTTGACTGGAAGCAACCAGTCATGGTCAGCGAGCAGCAAGCCGCAACAGCCACCATGAGCATTGTGAAATATCGTTTAAGCATCGCAAATCCCTTGTTGGAAGGCTCACCCAGCGGCGGCCGAAAGCGACTCAGTTCCTCGAGCCACACTTGGTTGACTGGTCCAGCTGATTCGCACAAACGGACAGATTGAGAGCCCGAAGTGCAGACCAGCCGCAAACTCTAACGGTTATATCGAGATAAACTCTGCCGAACTTGCGGGTTTTTATGGTGATTCCGAAATTTCGGGCGGCTCGCTGCTCGCAATCGTTCGCATCAAGCCCGTCAACAGAAGAAATTCGCTAGCGACGCTCGAGGTTAGCCCGACCGCGGTTGTGTCTTTGGGAGAACCTGCTGCGGCGAGCTGCCGAGGCCAACGCCCCGGGTAAAGACAACAAAAAAAACCCTTGGCAAGTTTCCCTGCCAAGGGTTCCGGATTACGGTCATTCGTCGTTTGAGCCGTTGCTATTAACGGTCATGGAAGTCGAGGTACCACCACCCGTCATCCCATTCCAGTTCAACCCGACGCCATCCTAGCGGGACTTGCGGATAGGGGTAGAACGGGCCGATGTACGGCCAAGCGGAAGGTGAATACTGGGTTGGGTAGGATACCGCACCGTAGTTAGGGTAAGCGGCATAGCCTGGCCAAGCGTAGCCTGGCATCGTGGGTTGGCCACCAGCCATTGCGGCCATGTCTTGCCCACCAGTCGAGCCCATCGGCAGCGGCATTGGAGCCGAAGCTTGCATCATCGGAGCGCCTTGCATCATCGGAGCAGAAGCTCCTTGAAACATTGGGCCACCCTGGTAAGCAGGTCCACCTTGATAAACTGGGCCACCCTGATAAACCGGAGCCTGCATTGGCTGGCCGGCCATCGGGCCTTGAGTCGGAACACCCAAAGGAATGTTTCCCTGGGTTGGAGCCGAGGTAATCGGCTCTTGGTAATTAACCATCATCGAAGGCTGAGCCATCGGTGCCAATGGCATGGCAGCTTCGCTGGCCTGGACAACTGCCGGAACGGCCGGAGTCATCGCCTTGACGTCGATTTCGTCTACCACCTGGACCGCGCCGAGGTGGCCAGCGGCTTGACCCGCCTTGAGTACGAGCTGTTCCATCGCTTCATCAGCCACATGGCCTTTGAACCAGATGGTTCCTTGCTCGACTCGCATGTCGATGTTGAACCCCCGCAGATTCCCAGCTTGCTGCTCGGTCTGCAGTCGGTTCTTAATGAACTCAGCGATCCGCGTGTCGTCCGCAAAGCCCACAGCTGGGGCCCAGGCGGCGGCAGCGATCGCAATCCCTAATACGAGACGTCGCATTTGTTTCCTCCTGAATGACAACGTAAACCGTAACCCGACTGGCTGCGGGCAGTGTACCCGGATGAAAACCGCGGATTCCGCGACTTTCATCCGAGCTGGGTCAACCCGACTCACCAGCTTCAAATCAGAGCAACTGAAGGTTTTTGCAAACCCATGCAGTCAAACCTGCTCTGCTTGTTTCTCATCCGAAATCAAGTTGTCACCGAATGCTGGATGTTTCAACCAACATCGCAAAGCAGGACCGAGCTCGATGGCTCAGGCCACTTCGCGTCAAGGTTCTCTCACGATCACTGAGTTGCAGTGTGAGTGAAAACCTTCCCGGTCCAATAAGACAACCGGGAAAAGCCTGAAGAAAGGCTGGTGCAGGAGGTGAGATCGTTAATCATCCGATCCGAGTTGGACTGGTTCCCCCCTGCCAACTCATCTACGGCTATTTCCGTAACTACTTTTCGACCAACAGGCCCGTGCAGGTTATCTGCTTTTTCTTGATTTTGCCGATCTTCCGGAAAAATCTTGGAATCGCGTCCCTTCCGACTCTTTGGTCGCTAGCTAAAGAGGAAAGCTGTACGCATTACGGGATTTTTGAGTGCGGCGGAGCAGTGAGGAACGAAGCAGTGTTAAGCTCAACTCTTCCCACAGGCGTCAGCCAGCCACCCCCA
>JBJTQD010001005.1:0-6556 GCA_046075445.1 Planctomycetota bacterium | reverse complement strand
GCTGTTTGAAACCGCAACCGGAGACTGACAAGGCTTGGACTTCCGAAGCGGAAACTGCAGCGAGCAAACGGGTTGCAAAGTGCGATGCAGTTGGTGTGTCGGCAGGGAGATGCCGACGATTGTCAGGCGGTTGATGGAGTTGCCTTGGCCAAGTTTGGGCGCGAGGGCAAATCGGGTTGGCAACGCGAACTGGCAGGGACCAGTCGCTGAGGACAGAGGGGCTGCGAGAGCCCGGTAAGCCTAAGCCTGTGGCGGGCCGCGAGCCCGCAGAGAGAATTGCTCACCAATTTCCGCATCGAGATCGGAGGGGAGCAAGAATTCAAAAGAAGGAAGGTCCAGCCCGACCAAAGATGCTGGCTGAGCCAACGTCAGCGGTTGATGCATGCCGCGGAAAAAAGCACAGTCCCACGACCAGCAACGATGCGGGGCTGGCGAAGTCAGTCCAGTTCCACGCTCATGGATGCCGGATCTGTTTTCAGAGTGATCGCTGCAGCTTGTTTCACAAGCCGAACTGCAACAATCCGAGAGCGAAGCAGCAGCGCGGCTGACTGTCTTCTCTGCAGGACAACCCCCACAAGACCCGTGTTCGGAGTGAGCATCACGAGCAGCAACATGGGCCGACTCATGCATCCATTGATGAAGCGGATGCCCGAAACCGATCACACCCAGTTGCAGCCAGACAAGCCAAACGGCTGTCCAGCGCGAGTTGAGGAACGGAATGTTCCGCCGGGGTGTCATGGGAGGGAGACCGTAGAGGTAAGGAGAGGCGTAAGCCTATGTCCAGCAATGAATTAGGCCTGCGATCTTATGATTGATTGTCTGGTGCCCTCGGTCAAGGAGATTAGACAAGAGAACGTTTGAAAATAGTTTGCTTGAACGATTTCTGTTTGATGTTCCTGGGATTACCGAGTGAGAACCAATCACTCCTTTGACACGTACAGACCTGATAACTATGATTTCCTTGTCAGACCGCTGGACCCGTTTCGCTGACGCGTAGCAAGTCCATGCACCTTTTCTCTCAATCGCGATTTACCTCTCAAAAATGGCCGCTCGCCATTTTGCTCGCGATTTTGCTCGCGCCGGGGTCGGCATGGCTACACCTTTTGCTAACTGCTGGGCTTCCGCCCTGCGCGGCTAACTGTCCAATCAGCCATTGCCTCATCGAGCACCACCCGACGGCCGCTCACGCTCATGGTGATTCGGACCATGACCATCACTTCGAAAACTCAGAATTAGTCTGTTTATCAGAGCAGGCCACCCCCGCATTCACCGAAGCAGAAGCTGGCGGATCTAACCGGTCTGGCGAAGCAAGTCTTCGCTCTGGTTTTGCCTCCCACGGCCATTGCTCGATCTGCTCCCATTTTTCACTTGCCTTGGCCGAGCCTGCTCCTTCGGATTTCGAAATTTCGAACCCTGTCTGTCGGCAGGACCTAGCCTCACGAGAGGTATTCACACAGCTTGTTCACAGCAGTTATTCGGCCCGCGGTCCGCCGCTTTCTTGACCTCTGCCCATTGAACCGGCTCTTCTTGAAAGAGTTTGCGAGCAAGCTGGAATTTCAGACCGCTTGTTTCTCGACAATCAAACTCAAGCCAATCGAGTCGGGCCAACGCTAGATCAATCCAGCGAGGGAATTGCTGGTTGGACTTGCAGGCTCTTCCGGGCAGTCACCCGTCTTCCGCTCCTGAACTTATCTCTGTCTTCCAGCAGGGAAATTCCGTGAGCGCGGCTGCCAAACCAAACACTCTCCACCGGGCTTGTTCTCGGCTGGACTCGCCCGATGCGATGGCCGAGACAGCTTCTCGGCTATTCACTCGGGGCCTGCTTGAGAGCCGGGAAAAAGGTCCGCGGTTGACCTTTCGATTCTGTTCGTCTGGCGGTCTGACACTCGTTCCAGTGGAGCGTCTTGGGGGCCAGCCGCGGATTTTTTTCTCGCTCTTGATTGGGGAATCAAGGCTTAATTTTCGTGTACATGCGTCGAACTCGGCCAGAGTTTTGGACCGGGAGTCGCCTCAGCCAAAGGTAGAAGCCAGATGAAACAGAAACAACCTAACGCGGAATTGCGGTCCGCCTTCACGCTGATCGAACTGCTGGTCGTGATCGCGATCATCGGAATTCTTGTCGGGATGCTCTTGCCAGCCGTGCAATCGGTGCGCGAAGCCGCACGCCGTACGCAGTGCCTGAACAACCAGCGGCAACTCGGGCTGGCCATTCTCAACTTCGAAAGCGCGCACCGATCGTTTCCGGTTAATCAAGTCGGTCCTGGTCGAGCCCAATCGGGCGTGATCTCCGAGGGATATTACAGCTGGATGGCTCGGATTCTGCCGCAGGTTGAGCAGCAAAACTTGTTTGATTCGATCAATTTTCGCATCAACATGTCGAGCAATGTTTCGGGCACCGGCGGCTACAACCCTAGCTCGGCACTGATCGAATCAACCCATCCCAATGCGGCCGCCGCGGCGACGCCTGTCCCCGTCTTTCTTTGCCCCTCCGATGTGGCTCGGCACGACAACTTGGTCATGGGAACGGCCAACCCCGCGTCGAGCAACTATACGGCCAATGCGGGTTGGCCGAGTTGGGCAAATGGCTACAACGGCGAGCGCCCAGTTCGCGGCAGATTCAACGGAGCGATTTCGCTGGTTCATCCCAGCGCAACGGTCGCTTGGCACCAAAACGGCAGGGTGGGCAGCGGCTTTCTGCGCGATGGAACCAGCAACACCGCGCTCCTCTCCGAACGGCTGATCCAAGTCGGCAACACCATTCCCGACATTCGCAATTACGACCGACGACTGCTTTCTTATCACGTCTCCGAAACAGCTCGAACTTTGGCCGACATCGATTATCGCTGTGACGCCGCAAGGTCGCACGCCGACATCGTCTACTCCGCCTACCTCGGTCGGGCCTGGATTCTCGGCTGGCCGTTGTCCGGAAATACCTACATGCATTTGAAACGCCCCAACACAAGTTGTGGACATTTCTCCAACAGCGCCGCCGATGGCGATTTCATGGTCGGCGCAAGCAGTCGCCACCCTGGCGGTGTTGCGATGACCTTTGCCGACGGCTCAACGCGGTTTGTCACCAATACTGTCGACCCCAATATCTGGTTTGCAATCGGCAGCGCAAACGCCGGAGAGGTGAATCAATCGATCGAGTGATTTTTGAATCGTACAGCAGGAGCTAGAGACGCACCCGCCCATTGTGCTGCGAACGGGTGCCGTAGCGAAATCGGATTGCCGTCACCGAGCCACCGTCAGGCCGAGCTCAGTCGATGTTTTTTTGCAGCCACCACCGCCAGTTGACTGAAGGGCTCCAACTGGCGACGGACCTGAAATGCAGCCTTTGATTAGTTTTTGCCGCAAAGGAAAAGAAATGTTAAGTCGATTTTTAATGGGATTAGCCTGCGGGCTGGTCCTACTCACCGGCTCACTTCAGGCCCAGCACGCTGGGGACTTGGAGTTCGAGTATGACGGTGGACAAATCTCTATCGTCAATGGCGAAGAAGGCTTCGAAGACGGAACGAAGATTTTCGAAGCCGAAATGGGCTTTGGCGGCCTGTTTGATGGTTACACCGACGATCCGGGCTTCATTTCCGAAGGCCCCGACCACGGGATCGGAGCTAACGACATCATCAGCTACAACGTCCTGCAAAGCCGGTTTGGGTTTTTCCTCAACTACTGGAATCCAACAACCGGTTTGGTTGAAACGACGGCCTCAACATTGGATGTCGATGGCCTCGCAAATCAGACGATCAGTTCTTTGATGGGCGGAGGCGGGGTTATCGGGCAAGCAGACGTGTTTGGTGACTTTCACAGCCATCTCGATTTCCAGCTAAGTAGTGGCAGCGCAGTTGGAGCCTACGCGTTGCTAATTGAACTAAGTACCAATGCGAGCGGAGTTTCAAAATCCGATCCGTTCTACTTCGTGTTCGGCTACGGCATTAATGGGACCCAACATGGCGACGCGGTCGCCAAGTTCGCCGGTGTTCCTGAGCCAGGAGCCATTGGCTTGCTTACAGCAGGCGCGTTGGCTGGACTTGTTCGTCTGCGGCGAAGGTCCTCCGCGCTGGCATAGGACTGCATCAAGAGCTGATTGTCTTGTTGAAACTCCTCAATGAGTTGCCGAGTGGCGGGCGAAGTGAATGCTCGCTCGCCCTCGGCCACTCAGATACGAGCTCAATCGTCCGAAACTCTGGCTGGGGGCCGTGTCGCGTCCTATCCGATTCCGCAAATCGGATTCCCCAAGACGACACGGCCCCTTTGCTTTTGTTGGGGGAAAAGGAAGAAGGAACCACTGATGAGCACTAAGGTAAAGAAAAATAAGGCAGGTGGGTGCTCGCAAATTCGCGTTTACAGAGCAGCTAGGCAGAATGCGAGGATTAGTTTCGAGGCAGCTTTGATTGCCTAAATGATTGGACTTCTTTTGAGTACCAATTAGTGATTCTATTCCGGCACTGCGGAACCGGCGAGGAAGACTGGGAAAGCCTGTCAATTGTGAAGAAGAAGGGCCGCGAAAAATTAACAATTCCCGGGCTGAATTATGAAGAAAGCTTGAAAAAAGAAGGAAGCCAAACACCCCCTAACCGATATGAGTTTAACGAACAGGCAAGTGGCTCTGATTGAGCGGACTTTTCTGCTAGCAAGCCTGCCCGAAATTTTGCCCTCAGCAGTGGAACTCATTGAATGAAGAAGCACAGCCACCCTTTTTTGTTGCTATTGCTGGCACTGATTGCATTCCTTTTGGGAGTTGAGTCACTCGCTACCCAAGGCTTTGCTCAGGGCGGAGGTTTTATTCAACCCGCCGAAGGCAACGGCGCGATTGGCAGCGGCAGCCTGACTCCGAGGTCACTGAGCGGACCGACTGCGAACGAGAGTCCTCGCATTTATCCTGCTGCCAACTCCGCGACGACGATACCACCTTGGGCACGTACTGAGCGTGATACATGGCAGGAAAAGCAAGGAGAAGCGCCTCCCCAACCGACCGAGCAAGCCGCTCAGGAACCGACCGACGGCTCACAAGAGAAAACAGAAAAACAGGCTGAAGAGAAAAAGGAAGAGAAGGAAGAAAAAGAAGAGAAGAAAGAAGAAAAGAAGGAAGAGAAAAAGAAGGATGAAGAGAAAAAGTGGTACGAGAAGTACCGCTTCCGCGGATACGCCCAGCTGCGAATCAACGAAGTTCTCGAAGAGGAAGGAGCCGACGCACAACTAATTGGAGACAGCAGCGTCGGGGCTGACCAAGGCTTCATCATCCGCCGGGCTCGTCTGATTTTTCAAGGCGATATTACCGACCGGATTGGCGTCTATCTGCAACCCGATTTCGCTGCGACCCCCAACGGCTCCGTCGATTCGATCCAATTCACTCAAATTCGGGACTGGTACAGCGACATTCACCTCGACGATGACAAGGTCTACCGTTTTCGGGTTGGCCAGTCCAAGATTCCTTATGGCTGGGAGAACCTTCAATCCAGTCAAAATCGCTTGCCACTCGACCGTAACGATGCACTCAATAGTGCCGCCCGCAACGAGCGCGACCTAGGCGTCTTTTATTACTACACCCCTAAATCAGCTCAGGAACTCTTCAAGTACGTTCTCGACGAGAATCTCAAAGGTTCAGGCAATTACGGTTTGTTCGGAGTCGGGTTCTACAACGGACAAGGCGGTTCTTTCCGAGAGCAAAACGACAATCTCCATTTCATCACGCGACTTGCGGTTCCCAAAGCACTACCCAGCGGGCAAATTGTGGAATGGGGCTTGATGGGTTACACCGGGATGTACTCGGTACTCGGTTCGCCAATCAGTCCGCTGGGGGTTGGCCCCGCCGTCACGCCGCTGGGCACGAGTAACACCAACAACCCGGATGGAATTGTCGATAAGCGAGCCGCAGCGACATTTGTCTACTATCCGCAACCGCTCGGCTTCCAGGCCGAATGGACGGTCGGCCGAGGTCCGGGTCTGAATGACGCCCAAACCGCAGTTATCGATCGGTCGCTGTACGGCGGATATGCCATGGTGATGTACCGTTATGTCACCTGCGACCACGGCGAGTTCTGGCCGTTTGCCCGCTATAACTACTACCAAGGTGGTTACAAAACTGAACGTAACGCGCCATTCTCGCACATCGAAGAATGGGAACTCGGCTTGGAATGGCAGTTTAACAAGAGCCTCGAGTTTGTGACGATGTACACCTTCACCGACCGAACCAACACCCGCGCAATCAGCACTGCCAACACAGAATCTTATCAGCAGTTCGTCGGCGACCTGCTCCGATTCCAGTTGCAGTGGAATTACTAGGCCTGAGTCTCTACGGCTGCCGCGTGGCTACAGGGTCCTAAAGATTCCGCTCGCAGAGCCTCACATTACCTCCGCGATGGAATCGCATTTCGTTTCCCGAGAATAGTCGCATCGGCATGCTGGTTGCGGCCGAAAGTTCAGACCGCCGACTGAACAGATTTTTTGAGAAAGGCGGGTGTGTAGCTGGCTAGTCATGGCTCCACCGACGCAAGGTCGGATGGTGGCCGGTTTGTTAGTTCGGCACCGCACCCCAATGATTGCCTCGCCATCG
>JBJTQD010001004.1:0-3078 GCA_046075445.1 Planctomycetota bacterium | reverse complement strand
TTAATTGCCTCTTCCGAACTCCAAGTGCCGAGCGACTCCAGCCGGTCATTGAACAAGTGCACTCGGTTCAGACTGTCGGCCCAAGACAACACTCCCTCTCCGTTCTTCCGGATCGTGTGCGCCGCCGGTTCGAGCGGCTGTTCGAACAACTGCGGACCAATTAACGCGGATGCCAGTTGTTTGCCATCTGGCTTCAATTCAACCAATTCCCAACTCCCATCGCCAGCGACACCGGAGGCCCAGAAGCCAATTCCGGACTCGCCGCCAGTGCGACGGAAAACCCGAGTCACAACGTTGTGGCTCGTATTGATAGCTTGCGATTCGCCACTCGATTTGCCGCTCCACAGCCGATCCTCAGCGACGCCAATCCAACCAGCTTCACTCAAGACAAATGACTCAACTTGCGACTGGACCGACTGACTCCATGACTGAGTCGCAAAATCGTAGGCTTGTAAACCGTTGCTCTGAAACGCCACCCAAAGCACTTCGCGACCATCCACCTCTTTCGAAAACTGGCAGTCTAAAATCGAGTCTCGACTTTCCGCATCGCCAAGGCTCAATTTGGAAATAGGCTTCCACTGCGCGTCTAGTACGAAGATTTCTTTTCCCAGCACCGACCAAACGGCCACTGTGGGCTGTCCCTCATTCGCTTGCCCTAGCCGCAAGCAGGTTGCCGCGGTCCCCTCGGGAATCGGCAATTTGATTCGCTCGATTACTTGGCCTTTGGTGTTCATCCGCACAACGGTTTGCCAGCCATCAAAGGCAAGGACTTCTGTTTGGCCGTTCAGCTCGCGGAGATAGAGATTGCCAGGTCGCTGCAACTCTCGGGAGAATGCGGACTCTTTGAAACTCAGTGCTGATGTGTCACTCGCGTTTTGTTCAGCGCGGCGAGCCGCTGGGCCGAGCAGTTTCTGGGCGCTGACCAGTTGCAGCTTTTTCTTGTAACGCGTCAGGTAAGCTTGGTAATCGGCAAGTATTTCATTCGACACCGGCTCGCCCCGCTCGATTCGCTGGACCGCTCCGATCAGGCGTTCCGTCCAGCGATCAGTGCTTAGCCCCACGGCGTATTCAACCTGATGCTCGGCGTTCACAACGATTGCGGCTGGCAAGGTTTCCAGTTGCAGAGCCCGACTTCCTTGGAGTTCGGCGTCGTACAACCACTCACAGGCCAACCCACTGTCGGCGACCCATTTCCGCAGCTCAGCAAACAGTCGCCGCCCGACTCCGCTTCCGGCTTCAGCTTGATCATCCGAGAACACGGCGATCCAGCGCACGCGATCGGAGCCGCTGCGGCTCATCGCTTCTTTCAATTCAACCAGTTCTTTCTGCCCCAACACTCCTGAAATCCAGACCAATACCAGCGGACGTTTCTCCTGAGTCAGGTCGACGAAGGTTCCATTGGTATCGGCGAGCCGCAAACTGGGGAGCGGCTTTCCGATCGCGGCACAGGGAAACGGTTCGGGGAGCGCCACGAACTGCTGGACCGGCGTTGCATCGCGAGGTTGCTGGACTGCAAATTCTTCTGGCGGGAGGCTAACGTTTCGCTCTGCCTTATGCATGCGCGCGAAGAATTCGACCTCGGTCAATTCGACGGCGGTGCGAACCGCAGTGTCGAGCAGTTCCGTCGGCAGTGTCATCTGCCTCACTAGGCGCGAGTCTTGATCGATCCAGACTTCGCTGGACAACTTCTCGCCATGGAGCTTGAGGTGATAACAAGGACGGCCGTCGACGAGCGAATCTTTCATCCGTTCGACGAGCCGCGGCTTCTGCAGCCACTCCCAACTGAGTTGACCGGTCAACCAGCCGAGAGTTGGTGGAGTCATTGCTTTTAGCGGAGCCGCGGGGGTTTCATCGAGCGGAATCTCGGCGAAGCCGCCGGCGAAGTAACGAGCCATCCCATCGGCGAACATTGTGTCGAGCGGAGGCGCGTTGGACTGCTGCAGGATCAGCCATTGATTGTCGAGGTTAGCAGTCTCGATGTCGAAGACGTAGCAGCCGAGTCGACTTCCATCGGCGCGGATTTGACTGTTAAAAAGATTTGTGGCGAGTTTCTGGTCGCGAGTCCAGCGGACCGCCCAAGGCTGGGGTTCCTGAATCAGTTGGCCGTGCAGTCGGTAGCTCAAATAGAGGACTGCCTCGTCGCGGTAGCTATCGGCTGTCGAGTAGGCCTGCAGTGTTTGCCGCCAAAGCTCGTCGCCGTTTTGCGCAACGGCCTGAGTATCCTTTTGCGCTTTTTTAGTTGTGTTCGCGGATTCCTTATTGCAACCCGCGGCAAGTACAAGGCAGCAGAGCAGCGAGACCAATAAGAGCGCTTTGAAAATCCTGTTTTCGACCACGGGCTTCCTGCTCCGGAGGTGTAATTATCTCAGGCTATTTTCTAACAAAATGCGACCGACTGGGTAAACAGGGAAAAATGCAAGCGACAATAGCCAACTTTAAACGATGCTTGATCATTTGTTGATTCCCAAACAATCTTTCCCCCTTTTCCCTTTCACCTTTCCTCCTGCTTACCTCTGCGTCCCCTGTGTCTCTGTGTTTCCCCTTCCTCGCCCCTACAAGGACTCCCCACAAACGAAAACTGGGCGCCGTCAAAAGACCAACGCCCAGCAGGGTAGGAGGCATGGTCAGGAGACCAATGCCTGGGAGGAGCTTGTTGTTCGAGTGCGGGCTTAGCCCAACTCGAACGCCGGGTCGCCGACATAGAGTCGGAGGACTTGGCTTTGCACCTTGATGGCTCGGATGAGCACCCAAATTTGATCGGGTGTGAACTTGCGAGGATCGGACTTGGCCAGGCTTTCCAGTTCATGGGTCATTGCCATGTGCTGGTCGTTGGCAGCCTGCATCCGAATGTTGGTTTCTTCCCAGACGCGATTGAATTCTTCTGGGAAGTCGAGCGCGGCGGAGTTTTCCACCGAATTCAAAATCAGCGTGGCGAGGCGGCCGATTTCGACGGGGCTCAAATGAGGAGCAATTTGCTCAATACGATTAGCAAGTTCCGAACAGGTCATGGGGGTCTCCGAGATTGGCGATCGGCGGTGCTCGGCCTCAGCTGAAAGCGGCGTGCTTTAAGAGGACCGG
>JBJTQD010001003.1:0-1838 GCA_046075445.1 Planctomycetota bacterium | reverse complement strand
ACGCTCGCCGTGCTGGCCGCCGCCGAAACAGCCGCCTCGTTCGCCGCCGTGCTTTACACCACCGCTCCGGCCAACGGCGAAGCGGACGATGTCGATCCGTTTCTGCCGATTGAGATCGAGCAGCGGATGATGACCACCGTCCCCGCCGGCTGGCAGATGGGCCAACTCCGGCCCGAGCAGCCCTGCAGTACATATGCCGAGTTCAAGCGAGAGTTGATCAATGAAATCGCACGCTGCTTGAACATGCCGTTCAACGTCGCCGCTTGCAACTCGGCATCTTACAACTACGCCTCCGGGCGTCTGGACCATCAGGTCTACTTCAAATCGATTCGAGTCGAGCAGGACGCGCTTGAGTCGATTGTCCTGAGCAAGATCTTTCAAGCGTGGCTCGACGAAGCCTCGCTGGTTCCGGGTCTGCTTCCGCCTGGTCCCTACGGCGACTGGGCGAGCGATCGCCAGTGGTTCTGGGACGGAGCCGAGCATGTGGACCCGACCAAGGAAGCGAGTGCCCAGGAAACCCGCCTCCGCAATCACACGACGACCCTCGCCGAAGAATACGCGCGGCAAGGTAAAGACTGGGAGCAGCAACTGCGACAGCGAGCCAGAGAACTGGAGCTGATGCAGCAGCTGAACCTGAGCCCTGAGACCCCTTCGCAGGCAACTCAACCGTCTAATGCCACGGAAGACGCGACAACGGACCAGGCAGCCGCGTAAGCAGCGGCTCCTTGCCCACGGTCCCCAGCGAATCACGCTCACCAGCCAGATAGCCGATCTGCAGCTCACCGCTGCCGATCCTTCTGCCGAAGGCCAGCGGCCGAAGGTCCGCGCCTTTTCGATGACGGCCTACACCGGAAGAGATCAAAGGGGTCAGGCCTCTTTGTTTGGTCCTTGGGGGAAATGAACCCGCGGTCGGCCGCGGGGGCGGATGGTTGAGTCCAATTTGAGGCGGTGGGCAATCGCCTCGACCCAAGCGGTGTCGCCCAGTGGCTTGCCTCGCTGGGCCGATAACCGGACTGCTGCCAACTCGGCTTCGCTCAGAGGCGTGTTAACGCGTTCCACCCAGCTCGGCAGTCGCGGCCTTGGCCATGGGGACAGCAACCGGGGTTCTGGCTCGGGCTTCTGCAGCCACCTCCACAGCGATCCCCAACGCCAATCTTCGGCACGCCGAACCAGCCCGGAACGCAGCGCGTTGCGCTCAACATCTCGGCACACGACGAGAAAATGGTCGTCAGCCTGGATCGGAAAGCTCTTGTACCGCTGTTGGTAGAGATGCCCCAAGCCGCTGGTATGATAGTGGGCATGAAAGCGCATCGTATGCGTCCCGCCGAGCCAACCCATGAACCGGCTCATTTCGCCATCGAGCAGCGGGCGTATAACCAGGTGGTAATGATTGGGCATCAATTGATAGGAGTACAGTTCGACTTGATGAATCTGCAACGCTTCATGCAGAATCCGCTCGAACGCCTCAAAGTCGGCGTCCTTGTGAAAGATCGTCGCGCGTAGGTTGCCGCGATTGAGGGCATGGTAAAGTCCGCCCGCTTCATCGGCCCGGGGTGATCTGGGCATGGCTTGTCTCTGCAATCAAGAAAACCACCAACCTAATCCAATCCCCCGACCGATCAAAGAGGCCTGACCCCTTTGATTTTTCCGGACGGGAAGCTGCTCTCGGCCGGCGGCTCACTGCGGCAGCAGATCGAGTCGGGGGGGCGGGCCTCCTCTGAGGACCAAGAGTACGCGACGCGCACCAGTGGAGACTGGGAAGCGATTCGCGGCTACGAGCGCTCCAGCAGCGACAACTTCCGCTCGTCGCTGACGCGGGACTGGACGCCGCGGGTGAC
>JBJTQD010001002.1:0-2915 GCA_046075445.1 Planctomycetota bacterium | reverse complement strand
GCTCCCTGCCGCTGCAGTGTTCTTCGATCCCAAAACCTTGGTCGCAACCAACGACAATACCGTCAGTCCCAAGTAACAACCGCCAACCCAAGTCAGAACCTTTGGGTCGAAGGCCAACGACAACGCGACGAGCAGCGACAGCCCGATCAGAATGATCTGATGCAGTTTGAAGCTTGTGGTCACAAACCGCAGGTCTTCCCTAAAGGTCGAGGGCTGGCTGACTTCGGGCTGGACCCGCTCGCGAGTGGTCAAAAAGGTCACTGTGAAAAGGAGACAGGCAACGATAGCGAAAAGTAAAACTGTCCAGAAGAAACCGGCTTGCTCACTGACAATCGCGACGCCTTCTGGGTTGACTTGTCCGGTGCGGCCAAACCAATTCACCAAGCTAAGCGTGAACGACTGCACGACAATCCCGCCGATGAACGCGGCGACAAAGCGATAAGTCGAGACGCTGGTTCGCTCAAGCGAATTCGGCGTGATCACGCCCATCAATGCGCCGTAGGGAATGTTGATGGCCGTGTAAGCCATCATGACCAGCGTGTAGGTCACGTAGGAGTATGCAAGCTTGCCGTTTGGACTAAGGTCAGGCACGTAGAACGTCAGCACGCCGGTGATGGCCAGAGGAACCGACATCCAGAGAAGGTAAGGGCGGAAGCGGCCCCAAGTTGTTCGCGTTCGGTCGGCGATGTAACCCATCATCGGGTCGTTCATCGCATCCCAGATCTTGGTAACGAGCAGCATCGTTCCGGCCGCTTTGGAGGAAATCCCAAAAACGTCGGTGTAAAAATAGAGCAGGAAGTATTCGAACAACTTCCAGTACAAGTTGGACGCTGTATCACCCAACCCATATCCAACCTTTTCCAATACGCTCAGCTTTTCCTCTGCGGGACTCACCGCGGGAAGTTCAGTTGAAGCGGATTTTGAACCGGGCGCGGTCATGGGGCCGTGTTTCCGTTAAGGCGCGGAGCGATCGGAGGAGGGATTTAGGTGGGGAGCTGCGAGGAGCAAGGAGAGTGGGCTTAGCGACCAGCTCCTGGTGGGAGTTGGGTGTTTTGCGGATTTCCAGCAGGAGGTGTTCCTGACTGCAGTCCAGCGATCTCGGCATCGGTCAACTTTTTGATGGTGAGCGAAGTGAAACCAACTTCCTTCACGCCATCTTTTCCGGCTTGCTCGAAAACGACCGCGTCGTTCGAACCACGCGTGCTACCCGTCACATTGTAGACAACTTTGAAGGTTTGACCGTCGCGTTCGCTCTTGAAGAGCTGGTCGAGGTTCGCAGGGTCGACGCTGATCTTTTTTAAAGTCTCTGCGTCAAGTCCGGTGATGTACTTGCGGAAAGCCTGCTCGTCCGCAGGACCTTTGCCAGCGTGAAACAACTGGTGCCGCGAGTAGAGGTTGGTGAGCCTCTGAATGTTCGTTTTGTTGGCTTCGCGAATGCCAGCGTCGCTGTCAACTCTCCCACCGCAGCCAGAAAAAGAAACGGTCAACAAAATTGCAACAAGCGTTGCGGTGCAAGAAACCAGCCGTGCCATGGAAGGGCCTCTCAGCATCGAGTGAGTAGTCAACAAAACCCGTCAAGATACGAACCGCGGGCGAGTTTTGAAGCTGCGCCCGCGGTCGATTCAGATTTTCCGCCAAGACTAGAATTGGTCTTGAGCAATTACTCGGCCATCGGAACGCTTTCCGAGTGAGTTCAGCACCTGCAGGTCGGCTGCGCGCGGGATAGTTCGGGTCGAGCCGTCACCGAAGACGGCTGAGATTGCCCCTGGATGCGATGCACCGAAGCCGAACTCTTGAGACTGCACGGCGTTGACCCACATCCAGCCCGGTCGAGCTTGCGTATCGCCGAGGACGGGAACTTCAGGCCGCGTGCCGGGCGATCCGGTCGAGCTGTTCGCTGGTCCAAACATTCGCATGGTTGCCCAGTCCGCACAAGCGTAGACACCCCAAGCTTCCCAGTAGGGCCAGCCATCGGAAGTCGACAAGGTGTAGTTCTTCGAGTTGGCTGCCTTTTCGGCGAGCAGGATCGTGTTGGAGCTTCCGTCAGTTGCGGATGCGAAACCGACTCGCTTGAACTTGAAGGTCTTTGGTCCGACGACGTTGCGGTGATATCCCTTGACGATCAAACCGGTCCAAACCGTTGCTTCTTCAGCAGCCATCGGGTCCAGCCAATGTTCCCATCGGTAACCCCAGCTAGCCGAATCGTTCCAGCTGCCCATGACGCCGGCGTAGTCACCGAGAGCGAGGTTGAAGGTGCCCATGTTGACGAAGCGTGTGCTTCGAGAGGGGCAGTTGAAGATGGGCGGGACGTTTTGAATCAGCGGAGTCGTTCCGCCGAGGTATCCGAATTGCGAGCGTGAGTTGGCGAGATTTTCTTGCTCGACGAAGGAGAGGATTTGAAAAGCCCAGCCGAGATTCTCTTGGCCGAAGAGAGGCTTCATCTCTTCGCCGGTGTCCCAGAAGCAGTTGGCTTCGCCACCCGCGGTCGGGAAGTACTTGTTGGAAGACTCGTAGTTGGCGCAGGCCAGTCCGAGTTGCCGGAGGTTGTTCAGACATTGGGTTCGCCGCGCGGCTTCGCGGACGCTTTGGACGGCTGGCAGTAGCATGCCGACCAGGATGCCGATGATGGCGATGACGACCAGCAATTCGATAAGAGTAAAACCGGGGCGAGCAAAATGACGTTTCATGGGACAGTCCCTTAAAAATCGTGTCAGTTCTGGGAACGGTTTCAAGACAAGCCTCACTATCGCCATTTAACGGGAATTGTCAACACCTAAACAGCGAGACATGAAACCGGTTTCAAAGAATTTTATCCGCAAATAACGGCCTTTTTGCGACTTTGGGAACGATTTCCCGGAATGAACGCGAATTGGCTCCGAAAATGAACGAATAATGAGGCGAAAAAAAACGCCCTG
>JBJTQD010001001.1:0-3234 GCA_046075445.1 Planctomycetota bacterium | reverse complement strand
CACTCTACTGGTGAGCATTTTGAACGACGGGAAGATGACTTCTCACGGAGGCACAGAAGCAAAGGGCGAGGAGTGGTAGGATTGTTGATTCTTGGATTTGAAGGTTTTCGAATCTCCCAATTTCTGCCTCTCTGCCTCCGTGAGAGAATTCTTCCTGCCTTTTGTTCCATACTAAAGCTGCTTCACGCATTCACTGCATCGACACTTACCCCGATCATTCCCAACAACGCCGTTCCATCGATTAAGATCAACGCAGTCAACTCTCGCCGAAGGATGAACACCGATGGGCAAACTACTGAATGAATCTGGCGCAGTGAGTGAAGCGAATATCGATCGGCTCGAAAACTTGCTCGGGCGGCTCGAGCGACTGGAAGAGCGGCTCAGCCCGATGCTCGATCAACTGGAGCAAGCTCCCGGGATGCTGGCAATGCTCGGCGATATGTTTGACGAGTACGCTCGCCGCGCGGCCAAGGACGGGATCTCGCTCGAAGAGAGCGGGATCAATTTGGTGCAGTTGAGCTTGAAGCTCGGCAAGGAACTCGGCCCCCAGCAGGCAGCGAATTTGATCCAGATACTGCATGTCGCGGCGGGTAATCCAAAGCTGGTTCAGCTGCTCAGTAAGCTCAGCGATGCTGCGGCTCCGGCCGCGACGGGTGCACAGTCCCCTTCTGCTTCTGCTTTGGGAAAACCCGGCACTTCGGGAAAGCTGGGTTTGTTTGGTTTACTGCGGGCGATGAAAGAACCCACCGTTCAGCAATCGCTGCAGTGGGGGCTCGATGTGGCTCGGCGTTTTAACGGTGGCAAGTAGATTCTTTTTCCGATTGCTTGAAGCAACTTCAGGAGGCGACGCATGTCCAGTCCAACGCGCGTGGTGATTGTCGGCGGTGGTGCGGGTGGAATCACGGTGGCTGCCCGGCTGGCGAACTCCGGTGAGTCGCTCAAGATTCAGATCGTCGAGCCCTCGGACAAGCACTATTACCAGCCGCTTTGGACGCTGGTTGGAGCGGGGGTGTTTCCGCGGGAAGAGTCCGAGCGGAACGAAGCCGACTTTATCCCGCCCGGAGTCGAATGGGTAAAAGACTTCGTGGAAAGTTTCCAGCCCGACCAGAACCGGGTGACTCTCCGCGACGGCCGGCAATTGGAATACGACTATCTCGTCGTCAGCCCCGGCCTGCAGATCAATTGGCAAAACGTGAAAGGCTTAAAAGAAGCGGTAGGCAAAGGCGGAGTCTGCAGCAATTACGACTACAACACGGTCGACAGCACTTGGGAGGCGATTCGCAATCTGAAGAGTGGCAACGCGGTCTTCACTCAGCCCTCGGGCGTGATCAAGTGCGGTGGAGCCCCACAGAAGATCTGCTATCTCGCCGAAGACTATTTCCGTCAGCACGGTGTTCGCCAGCAGGTCAACGTGATCTTTGCTTCGGCTGCTGGGATGATCTTCCCTGTCGATCGCTACCGGCCATCGCTGGAGCGAGTGATCGAGCGGAAGGGAATTCAGACACTGTACGAGCACGACCTGTGCGAGGTTCGGGCGAGCACGAAAGAGGCCGTTTTTCGCAGGCCGGACGGCAGCGAGCATGCGGTTCGCTACGACATGCTGCACGCCACGCCGCCGATGGGTCCGCCGGACTTCATTTCGCGCAGTCCGCTGGCCGATGCGGGTGGTTGGGTTGAGGTGAACAAGCACACGCTCCAGCACGCGCGGTTTGCCAATGTGTTTGGGCTGGGAGATGCGTCCAGTTTGCCGACTTCCAAAACCGGGGCCGCGATTCGCAAGCAAGCGCCGGTGTTGGTCGAGAATCTGCTCGCGCAGCGGGCTGGGAAACCGCTGGTTGGGAGTTATGACGGCTACACTTCATGCCCGCTGGTGACCGGCTATTCGGGGATGATTCTCGCCGAGTTTGATTACGACAAGCAGCCGGCGGAATCGTTTCCGTTCGACCAATCGCAGGAGCGGTACAGCATGTATTTGCTCAAGAAGCATGCGTTGCCGAATTTGTATTGGCACGGCATGCTCCGCGGCCGAGCGTAATCAATCAATCCTCTCCGAACAATTCTTCGCGGCGTTCGCGATTTCGGCCAACGAACCATGGATAAATCGCGGGCACGACGAAACCGGTGAGCGCGGTGGAGGTGACGAGGCCGCCGATCACGACGGTCGCCAAAGGCCGCTGGATCTCGGCTCCCGCGGTCGTGGCAAAGGCCATCGGGAGGAAACCGAAGCTCGCCACTAGGGCCGTGATCAAAACGGGACGAATTCGAGCTTGAGCCGTATGCCGACTCACCTCGCGAGCGGACAGCCCCTCTTCTTGCCGCAACTTTTCAGCGTGACCAACCCAGACGAGGCTGTTCAGCACCGCAACGCCGAATAAGGCGATGAAGCCCACGCCAGCGGAGATGCTGAACGGCATTCCGCGCATCGCCAGGGCGAACACGCCGCCGCTGGCCGCGATCGGCACTGCGGCGAAAATCAGCATCGCCAGCGACCCAGACTTAAAAGTTGTGAACAGCAGCAGCCAGATCACAACCAGAACAATCGGCGTGATCAGGGCGAGTCTGAGACTGGCCGACTGGAGGTTTTCGAAATCTCCACCCCAGCGAATGGAAAAGCCGGTGGGCAACTTGATCTGTTCTTTCACCCGCTTTTGGGCTTCTTGAACAAAACTGGCGACATCGCGTCCGCGCACGTTCGTTGAGACAAACGTGCGGCGATTACCTGCTTCGTGCTCGATGCCCGGGGGAGACTGTCCCGGTTCGATTCGGGCGACTTCGCCGAGCGCGATCGGCGTTCCGCCAATGATGCCGACAGGAAGCAGTCTCAGTCGCTCGAGGTCTTCTCGCCAGGCTTGCGGAAAGCGAAGCATGATTGGGTAGCGGGCCCGGTCTTCAAAAACCTCTCCCACCTTCAAGCCACCAATCGTTTCGACGGTGTGCATCACTTGCTCGGCCGTCAAACCATATCGAGCCAATTGCTCGGGTAGCACGGTGATTGTCTGGGTCGGAATATTGTCCTGAATATCAGCTTTGACATCCGCATGACCAGGGATGCTGCTCAGGAGTTGCTCGACCTGCTTTCCTACCGCGGCGAGTTGCTCGAGGTTGTTGCCATAAATTAGAACCGCAACGTCAGCTTTCACACCCGCGACGAGTTCGTCGACCCGCATTTCAATGGGCTGAGTAAAGGCAAACAGTGCGCCCGGAACCTCGGTGTTGAGCCGAGCTGAGATTTCC
>JBJTQD010001000.1:0-3999 GCA_046075445.1 Planctomycetota bacterium | reverse complement strand
GCTCTTCGCGACGGTGTCCGCGCAGGATGTCCCGATGCTGGAGCGGGTTAGCCCGCGCGAGGCTGGTGAAGCGACCACTACTTTTCTGCTGAAGACCGAACTGAAGATTGAGTTAGTGGCGAATGAGCCCAACGTGGTGGACCCGGTGGCTTTGGACTTTGATGAGTTTGGACGGGCGTTTGTGGTCGAGATGCGGGGTTACTCGGAGGCGGGCGAGGAGGGGATTGGGCGTGTTCGGCGATTGGTCGATGCTGATCGCGACGGCACGCTTGAACAGTCCGTCGTCTTTGCTGAGGGGCTGCGGAATCCGACGGCGATCGTTTGCACGTATGGCGGAGTGCTGGTGGGCGATGCGCCTCAGCTGATTTTTTTCAAAGACAACGATGGTGATGGCCGCTCCGATTCGCGAACTGTTTTGTATGAAGGTTTTGGCACAACAAACATCCAGCAGCTGCTGAACAACTTGCAATTTGGAGTAGATGGAAAACTTTACGGCGCCAGTGGGGGAAATCCGAGCGAGGTTCGCAGAGTCGCTGAACCTTGGCCGTTTGCTTCGGGGGTCTTACCGCCGAAGGAGGCAGAAGCGATCTCGCTGCGAGGTCGTGATTTTGTGATCGACCTGCGAACCGGTGAACTTGAAGCGACAACGGGCGGGGGGCAGTTTGGGCAGACATTTGATAGTTGGGGTAACCGCTACGTCTGTTCGAACAGCGACCATTGCCAGCAGATCGTGATTGATGATCGCGAGCTGGCCGCTAATCCGCTGCTCCGCAGCCAGTCGCTGCGGGTCAATATCGCCGTCGAAGGATCGGCTGCTCCGATCTATCGTTCGAGCCCCGTGGAGAGCTGGCGTGTAGCTCGGACGGAAATGCGAATCCAAGGCCGAGCCAAAGGACCGATTGAGGGTGGCGGTAAGGCTTCAGGATATTTTTCGGGGGCGACCGGGATTTGTTTTTACGACGGCGATGCGCTACCTGAGGACTACCGCGGAAACTTGTTTGTTGGAGATGCCGGTAGCAACTTGGTCCATCGCAAGCAGTTGAGGGATGAGGCGCTGGTCAAGTCTGCGCAGCGGATTGAGCAGGCGAGTGAATTTCTTACCTCGAGCGACAATTGGTTCCGGCCGGTGCAACTAGTCAATGGTCCAGACGGGGCGCTCTGGGTGCTCGACATGTACCGGGAAGTCGTTGAGCATCCGGCGAGTTTGCCCGAGCCGATTAAGCGGCAACTGGACCTCAGTAGCGGGAACGACCGCGGGAGGCTTTATCGGATTGTGTCCAAAAAACAAAGAATCCCGACTCGGAAGCTGCCGGGTGAGACAGATTCGGTGGATGAACTGGTGGAGATGCTGGGGCACTCCAATGGGTGGCATCGACGAACGGCGGCAAGGCTGCTGCGGGAACGCGATGATCCAGCGGCGCGCGAGACGGTTGAGCGGTGGTTGCGTGAACCGCAACCGCCTCAAGGTCGGTTGCTGGGGCTTTATCTGCTGCGCGATTGGGGGCGGTTGAGTGATGAGCTGCTTTTAAGAGTGTTGGACGATTCCGACTTCAATTTACAAGTGCATGGTTTACGGTTGGCGAAAGGGCGAAACAGTGAGCCGTGGCAGAGAATGCGAAGACGGTTGCTAAGTGGAGTGGATCAGCGGGTGCGCGTCTCGGCGGCATTTTCACTAGCGGGGGATACAGACAAAGAGACCGCCGCAGAATTTGCGCGGCTTGCTTTCCTGAATGAAACGGATGCTTGGGAGAGATTGGCGATCCTCAGTTCCGCAGCGAATCTCCGTTCCGAATTGCTGGAGCAATATTTGCGGGCGATAGTCGGTGAGGTTCGCGAAAGAGATTTCAGTTTTTTGGAGGAGTTGGCTCGGCAAATTGCAAGCTCGGGCAATGATCAGGATGGAAAGCGGCTCGTGACTGCGATCGAGGGTCAGCTCGATTCGCGTCCGGCTCTGGCTGCGTCGCTCTGGAGTTCGGCAAGCGGTGGAAGCCCCGAAGGCGAGAAGCAAATGGATGCTTGGGCTGCTCGGGCCGGAGTCCCCGCGGGTGAGAGTTTGAGCCAGAAATTGGTGACGCGAGCTGCCAAGGTGTCGCGCGATCGGCAGACTTCTGTCTCCGAAAGAGTGCGTGCGATGAGCTTGCTTGTGAAGTTGCCGATAGATGAGGCGATGCTGCTTTGGCAGGACCTGTTTGCCGACGATGAATTGCCTGAGATTCGCCGCGGAGCGATAGATTTAGTTGGCCGGCTGAAGTCTCAGGTGATTTACCAACAGGTTGTCGACGCTTTGCCTGAACTATCCCCGGAACTGCGGACAAAAGCGGTTTCCGTTTTAAGCGCGGATGTTGATGCTACTCGGTTGCTACTCGATGCAGTGGAGTCAGGCGCGGTGCCGGGTGTGCTTGTGCCGGCGAGTAATCGACAACAGTTGCAGGAGCTTGGAGACGAGGCGCTGCGCCAGCGGGCCGAGAGATTGTTTGCTGCGAGTCGTGGCGAGCAGCGAGAGAGGTTGATTGAGACCACGCGGCTGGCAGTCGCGGGCTTGGAGGGAACGGCAGAGGAGGGGCGAGTTGCCTTCAAGAAGCACTGCGCAAGTTGCCACCGACTGGAGAATGAGGGGGCCGAGATTGGGCCGAGTCTTGTCGGGTATGCTTATCGGACGAGAGAGGATTTGCTGCTGCATGTGCTCGACCCGAATCGCGAAGTGGATTCCCGCTATCTGGCGTACTCGGTTCAGATGGCGGATGGACGTGTGCTGCTGGGTGTCATCGCGGGGGAAAGTGGAACAACGATTGACTTGAAAACATCGACCGGCGAGAGCGTGCTGCTGAATCGCGCGGAGGTCGAAGAGATTCGCAGCACATCCAAATCTTTAATGCCGGAAAATCTGGCGGACGAGCTAACCCCGCAGAACATAGCTGATTTGAGTGCCTACCTGCAAAGTTTGCGAAACTGAGAAGAGGGAAAAATGAGCGATCCGTTTGAGGGACATCAAGGTGAAGCGTCTAAGAGTCGACCTCATCGACGCGAGTTGCTGCGGATCGCAGCGGGAGCGTTCGGGGTTGGGGTGCTCGGGGCGTCTATGTCAGGCTCATCGTCTGCGTCCGAGAATATCCGCCGTTTAGATCGCTGGCGACGACGCGGGAAAGTCGACATTCACGTGCACCTCGGCCAGCCTTGGAACGAACGCGGGGAGTTGACTCCTAAGATGCTGCTGGAGTGGATGGACCAGCACGGCGTCGAACAGGCGGTGATCCTGCCGCTGATTTCACCGGAAGCTTGGTTCTATCCGATCACCTCGGAGTGGGTTCTGAAAGAGACCAAGCCCTTTCGCGATCGGCTGATTCCGTTCTGTGCTGTCGATCCACGGACAGCCGTGATGGCGGCGGGTGATCAGTTTACAGACATTCTGAAACGTTACCGAGATGCGGGCGCGGTGGGGATGGGCGAGCATAAATGGGGCGGGGCGATCGATGACCCGAAAAATATTGCTTTGATGCGTGCCTGTGCAGCAGTTGGCTTCCCAGTGCTGTTTCACCTGGACAATGACCGGAATTGGGATAAGCCAGGCTTGCCCGGGCTGGAAAAGCTGTTGCAGGAAGTGCCAGATGTGAAGTTGATCGGGCATGGTCCAGGCTGGTGGGCTTCGATTTCGGCTGAAGTGAATCAAGGTGATTTGCATGGCTATCCCAAGGGCCCGGTAAAGCCAGGTGGTGCCTTGGACCGTTTGTTGACAAAGTATCCGAATCTGTACGGTGACCTGTCTGCGGGGAGTGGGCACAGTGCGATTCGTCGGGATTTGGAATTCGGCAAAGCATTTTTGTTGCGGCACGCTGACCGGATGATGTTCGGGACTGATTATTTAGCGGACAAGCAAGTGGTTGAGCAGTTTGCGCTGTTTGAAGAGATGGCTTTGCCGGCGGAGGTTGAGGAGAAGATTTTCCGAAGCAACGCACGGAAGTTGTTGGGGTTGGAGAAGGCTGGGGGGTGAAGTTGCGATGG
>JBJTQD010000999.1:0-2420 GCA_046075445.1 Planctomycetota bacterium | reverse complement strand
TGGGTTCCGGCGGGCGGCTGGCCATTGCCCTCTTCCGCCTTCGCATTTTCCGCTTCTTCCTGCTGCTTCTTCCGTTCAGCTTCGCGTTTGCGTTCAATCTCGCGAGCCCGCTGCATCGGGTTGCCTCCGCCGCCACCGCCGCGGCGAGCAGCAGCCTCGTCGGCGGCCGGCTCGTTCAGGTTCGGGCTTTCAATCCGCCTCGGATACCAGTTATTGGTATCGTCGACATCCGCCGTCTCGAACCGGGGGTCCAGTCGCAGGTATTTCACAGGCTTCTCGACGAGCAGCAACTTTGTGATTGTCTGATTGTTCCGTCGCCAAACCTCAGCCGGAATCCGCTGGACTTCCGACTCTCCATCCTCGTACTGGATTTCTATGATCAGCGGCATCACCAAGCCACCGACGTTTTTGAAATTGACCATGTAGATGTAAGGCGTATCAGCCAGCAGTTCCTTTTGCTCGTCGTTCAGCGCGTTAACCATTCGGTCGTAAGCTTCGCGGTCCTCTTCGGTTACTTCCAGTGAATCGTACTGGTTGTAAAAGTCCTTCAGTTCGGGGAACTTTTCGGTTCGCTTGGGCAGCGTTCCGTTCCGCTCTTCACTCAGCGAAGGCGTGGTTGAATTCCGCTGAGCAAGTTGCTTGGGTTTCTCAAGGTACGGCGTGTTGGTGTTGAAGTTGGCCTGTCGAACAGAGTCGATCGCCAAATCGACGTGGTCGGTCGTGTAGAACCAGCCGCGCCAGAACCAGTCGAGGTCGATCCCCGAGGCATCTTCCATCGTGCGGAAGAAGTCGGCCGGCATTGGTCGCTTGAACTTCCAGCGATTGGCGTATTCTTTGAACGCAAAGTCGAACAGTTCGCGGCCGAGAATCGTCTCGCGCAGAATGTTCAGAGCCGTTGCCGGTTTGGCGTAAGCGTTCTCACCGACTCGAATCACGGAGTCGCCAGCCGTCATGATCGGGACTTGGCTGGCAGACTTCATGTAAGCCGCAATGTTACGCGGGTCGCCGCGGCGCGAGGGATATTTTTCTTCCCATTCCTGTTCAGCCAAAAATTGCATGAACGTATTGAGTCCTTCGTCCATCCAAGTCCATTGCCGTTCATCGGTGTTGACGATCATTGGGAACCAGTTGTGACCAACTTCGTGGATGACCACAGAGATCAGTCCGTACTTGGTGCGGTCTGAATAGGTACCGTCCTTTTCCGGGCGGGGTCCATTGAAGCAGATCATTGGGTATTCCATCCCGCCAACCGGTCCGTTGACCGAAATCGCCACAGGATAGGGATAGTCGAAGGTGAACTTCGAGTAGACTTCGAGCGTGTGAGCAACTGCGTGAGTGCTGTAGGTGCTCCAGAGGGGTTCGCCTTCGTTCGGGTAGAAAGACATCGCCATCACGGTTCGGTCGCCGAGTTTTACCCCGAGGGCGTCCCAGATGAACTTTCGCGAAGAGGCAAAAGCAAAGTCTCGAACGTTATCGGCTTTGAAAACCCAAGTCTTTTTCTCGGTCGCGCGGGAAGCCTCGTTGGCTTTGGCCTCTTCTGGCGTCACGACAAACATCGGCTTGTCGGCTGTGCGGGAAGCTTCAAACCGTTTCTGCTGGTCGGCTGTCAAAACGTCTTTTGAATTTTCGAGCGTGCCCGAAGCGGTGACGACATGGTCAGCTGGAGCCGTGATTCGGACGAGGTAATCGCCGAACTCGAGGGTGAACTCCGCTGTGCCGAGGTATTGCTTGTGCTGCCAGCCAGTGACGTCGGTGTAGGCACAAGCCCGGGGGTACCACTGAGCCAGTTCGTAGATGTAGTTTCCATCGGCTTCAAAGAATTCCGAGCCAGTCCGGCCGCGAGCCACTTTGGCATCGTTAATCGAGTAGGTCCAGGCAACCTGGAATTGGTACTTTTCGCCGGTTGGCAGCGGAGCCGGCAAGTCGATCCGCATCATCGTTTTGACAATGGTGAACTTCAGCGGCGTTCCGGTCTTGCCATCAAGCACCTCCGTGATCCGCACCGCACCGTCGAAGCGGTCGCGATTTAGTCGCCCCTGCAGCCCCTGCAGTGTCATCGCGCCTGCCGTCTGTCCCGGCGGCGTCCGCTCGCTATCAGTTGTCTCAGTCAACCGCGCATCGGAATTGTGGGCGTACATATTCGGGTCGAGTTGCATCCAGACATACTTGAGCGGATCGGGCGAGGCGTTCAGGTAAGTCACATCGGCCTTGCCAGTGATGCTGCGGTCCGTGTCGTTCAGCTCAACGTCGATCACGTAGTCGACGGTCTGTTGCCAGTACTCATGACCAGGTGCGCCCGAGGCGTTGCGATAGGCGTTGGGAGTCGGAAGAATTTCTTCGAGCTGGCGGAACTTGTCTTCTTGTTTCAGCTTTTCGACCGGTTCTTGAGCGACGACCAGTGAACCGAAGCTGAGAACAAC
>JBJTQD010000998.1:0-2097 GCA_046075445.1 Planctomycetota bacterium | reverse complement strand
CAGACGTCGCGCCTCAGTGAGCATTTGGTCGACGACTCGCAAGCGTTCGCCCACATCGCGGACAAAGAGCTTCTTTGCCGAAGGTACGTAAACGACCGAGTCGCGGTTCCGGTTGGAAACGATGCGTTCGACTTCGCGGTCGATTTCGCTTCCCTCGAGGTCAGAGAGGTCGAATACACAGCGCATGATTTCGTACTTGCCCCGCTCTTTGAGTTGGGCCGGCGTGACATCTTCGATCAATTCGTCAGGTGGAGACTCGCGGTTGCTTCGCAAGACAAGCATCTTGCGATTGCGGACGAGGGTGTAGCCTCGAAGACTGAGCGCGTGGTTCAGTTGATCGAGTGCTTCGAGGATGGTGTACTCTTCATCGTCGTGATAAGTGAAAGAGCCTTCGGGGTAATCATCGGTCGGTTGGAGTGAGAAGCCGCATTCATCGGCAAACCAATTGATCACCGGTTTCCACTGGGCACCTTCGAAGTTGAAGCGGAGTTTGCCGTCGGAAGTCCGCTCCAAGCCTTGTGGCAGTTTGTCGTCTTGAGCCGGCGTGACTTGTTCGTCTTCGAATTGCGGAGCCGACTCGTTGGGCTTGGCGTCTTCGCCTGAATCGGTTCCTTCCTTCGCAGGCATCTCTTCAGCCGTGGCGGGATTCTCCTCCGGTTTGGTTTCGGGCTCTTGCGGCGCGGGTTCTTGAGGCTTTGGTTCAGCCGGTTGCGGTTCTTGAGGCGGAGTAGACGGTTGAATTTCTCCCGGGGCCTGAGGTTCCTGTGCCGATGTAAACCGTGTGCCCGGTGCGGCAAAGGAGAACAAGCCGAGCGAGATGCCGACGAGGGTCAGGCGAGTCAGCGATGATCGAAAAAACATGTTTCGCATTTTGGGTCTTAGCTGGTGGCTGACAATGTTTGGAAAATCCTTGCTGAGAGTTCGGTTGGTCGTAGGGGCCACAGCGAACCGCGGCGCTCGGTTTGAGATTTCCGGGCGTCAGTCAGGGTCGTTTCTGCCTCAATTCCCGCAAATCGGGGCATTCACGATAGTTTAGTTGTCAAATACGCGGGTAGTGCAACTTCCGACTCGGGCCGAGGAATTTAAGCGATTGCCGGGGCGTTTTGGCTCTTGAAAACCGATTTATCGGAATAACCGGGGCTTCAGCAGCTTTTGGACGCCTTTAATACCGGGACAGTTCGCTGGGACTTTCTTCGACATTCAGCCCAACCTTGGCTCCAAAACGGGTAGGTTCTGGGGCCAGTCGGTGACTGGGCAGAGGCTGAAGGCAGTAAGTTCGCCCGATCGTTCCTCAACTTCAGGCTGTGGCTTGTCCGAACTGGACCGCAATCGCTAACCTAAAGCTACCTACCTTAACCCGTTTTTCGGCTGAAAGTTTCGTACGAGCAGGTCCAAGTGAAGCTAATTCTGGCGATCGAATCGACTTGCGACGAGACCGCGGCGGCGGTTATTGCCGAGGATTTGAGGGTTCTGGGCAGTTCGGTCGCTTCTCAAGACCGGTTACACCAGCGTTTTTCGGGTGTTGTGCCCGAGATTGCGGCTCGAGCCCATGTCGAACGGGTCCTGCCGGTCATAGACGAAGCGTTGCAAAGAGCGGGGTGCGGGCTGGAGGATCTAACGGCGGTGGCTGTGGCGACGACTCCCGGGTTAGCCAACTCGCTGCTGGTCGGTCTCTCTGCAGCCAAAGCGATTGCGCTTGCACGCGGGATTCCCTTGCTCGGAATCAACCGTTTGCACGCTCACGTGTATGCTTGCCGACTTGCCGCAGAGAGAGAGGTTTTTCCCTGCGTCGGATTGATCATCAGTGGCGGGCATACGCACCTGTTTCATTACCTCGACCCGCTCGACGCTCGACTTTTGGGCGGGACGATTGATGATGCGGCAGGAGAGGCATTCGACAAAGTCGCTACCTTGCTTGGGCTGGGCTACCCGGGTGGGCCCGCTCTCTCCAAGTTGGCCGAGGAGGGAAATCCGAAAGCAATCGCCTTTCCGCGCAGCTTCATCCATGAGCCGCGTCTTCAGTTCAGCTTCAGCGGTTTAAAAACGGCTGTGCGTTACGCGATCAGCCCACAGGGCCAGCCGGTCAGGTTGGCGAGT
>JBJTQD010000997.1:0-12718 GCA_046075445.1 Planctomycetota bacterium | reverse complement strand
GGTTGTTTCTCGCGGTTCACTCGGTCAGGTGCTGCGGGTTTAGAAGGGGACGAAAGCTGAAATTGGCTAGTTTGCCATTCGAATTTTCGTTCCCCAACCGGTAGACTGGCTTTCTGGACGGCAAAACGTTTTGAGCCCCCCACTCAGACAAGACTTTTTATCAAAGGCATATCCGAGCGATCTCAGTTCGGAAACAAACAGCCCAAGAAGAGAACCATGAAGAAAACCTTTCGAACATCCTCCTCCCTGCCCGCTCGCGCCGGTGCCGCCGGCTCGATCATCTTGATCATCTTGGCCACCTTGGCGGTCCTTGGATTCGGTTTCTTCTTCCTGAAGAAGCAGGGAAACAACAACGGCTCGTTCAATCCGCTGATGTCAGCCGCGAAAAAGGCTGACTTCGTCGCACAGGTTCTCGACCAAGGTGAAATTCAAAGCAGTGAGAACGTCGAAATCCGCTGCCTCGCCCGGGCCCGCAACGGCACACTGGCCGTGATTAAGGTCGTCCAAGAAGGGACGGTCGTGAAACCGGGCGACTTCCTCGTCCAACTCGATGCCACCAGCTTCGAAAAGGAGCAAGAGCAACAGAAAATCGCCCTCGCTAATGCGGAAACGTCTGTGATTCAGTCCAAGGCCGCTCTGGAAGCCGCCGTCGCTTCAAAGCGCGAATACGAAGAAGGAACTTTCGTACAGTCCAAGAAGACGATCGAAAACGAAATCTTCGATGCCGAAGCCCAAATCGCCTCCGCTCGCCAAGAAGCATCACAGTCGCGTGCTGTTCTTGAACACAGCACCAAACTGGCCAGCAAGGGCTTTATCACCAAGGCTCAAAAGGATGCGGACGAATTCGCCGTTACCCGCGCAGCAAACAATTTGAAGAAAGCCGAAAACCTCAAAGAACTGGCACTGAAGAAACTCGAAGTGCTGGAAAAAATCACCAAGGAAAAAGAACTCGTTCGTCTGACCAGCGACATCGAAGCCGCCAAGGTCAAGGCAGCCAATGACGAAGAGGCCTTGGAAGTCGAAAAGAGCAAGCTGGCCGAAATTCAACAGCAAATCGCCAACTGCACAATCAACGTTCCGAACGGAGTCGAAGGCCAAGTCGTCTACGGCAAGGAATCAAGCCGCGGTGGCCAAGACTGGGTGCTCGCCGAAGGTGCCTCCGTTCGTGAGAACCAAGTCCTCCTGCGACTTCCCAACCTAAAGAAGATGGAAGTCAAGGCACTGATCAACGAGCAAAGCATCACGCAAATCGAAGGTGGCATGCCGGTTGAAATTCGAGTCGACGCACTGAACAACACCAAGTTCAAAGGCGTTGTCACCAAGGTCAACCAGTACGCTGAATCGAACAACATGTGGGGTGGATCGGGCATTCGCAAATACGCCGTCTTCATCCGCATCCTCGACCCGAGCGAAGAACTGAAACCCGGTATGAATTCGTCCTGCACGATTCAAACCAAGTACGAGCCGGCCGTTCTCACCATGCCGATCCAATGTGTTTACGGCGTGGGCGACAAGCAATTCGCTTTGGTCAAGGCTGGAAACAACTTTGAAACTCGAGAGCTGAAAGTCGGCGGCGAAAACGGAGCGCTCGTTTGGGTCCAAGAAGGTGTCAAAGAAGGCGAAGAAGCCGTCATGAATCCGGGTGCCTACAAGGAACGGATGAACCTCCCACCAGCTCAAGCCGAATCCAAAATCGACCTGCCTGAAAACGCCAAGGCCGAAATCGAAGCAGCCAAGAAGTCGGCTTCGACTGGTGGCCCTGGGCCAGCTGCCGGAGGCCCAAGTGCCGGTGGTCCAAGTGCCGGTGGTCCAGCAGCAGGCGGAGGTGCCCCGGGCGGTCCCGGGGGCGGTGCTGGTGGCGGTCCGGGTGGCGGTGGTCGTCGCGGAGGAGCGGGCGGTGGCGGGATGGACATGAACGCCATGGTCCAGCGAACCCTCGATCGCTATGACACCAACAAAGACAACAAGATCGACAAGACAGAACTCGAGGCTTTGGATGAACGAGCCCGCGGCTTCGTCGAACGCTCCGATTCAAACGGAGACGGCGAAATCACGAAGGCTGAAATTGAATCCTCAATGAAGGCGATGATGGAACGCTTCCAAAACGGTGGCGGAGGCGGTCAATAATGGCCGGAACTTCGAAACCTGAAACGAAACAAGCCGCCTCCGGGTTCTCCAAAGCCGGCACTACTGCGGTTCGGATTGTCGACCTGCAAAAGCACTATTTCCTCAAAGGCGAGACGGTCCGCGCCCTGCGCGGCGTTACCTTTGAGGTCCCCGCTGGCGATTACGTTGCCATCATGGTGCCCTCCGGTTCGGGAAAAAGTACCCTGCTCAATCTGCTCGGCTGCTTGGACCGCCCCACTTCGGGTTCGTTCTTCCTCGGCGAGGACAACGTCGCCGAAATGAATGACGATCAACTCTCCGAGATTCGAGCCTCGCGAATCGGATTCGTTTTCCAGTCCTACAACTTGATTCAGCAGCTCACCGTAGTAGAGAACATCGAAGTTCCTCTTTACTACATGGGTCGGCTGGACAACCAAGCCCGCGACCGCTGCAAGAAACTCGCCAAAATGGTCGGACTCGGCGAGCGACTCGACCATCGCCCGACTCAACTCTCGGGTGGTCAGCAGCAACGCGTTGCCATCGCCCGCTCGCTGGTCAATAACCCCTACTTCATCCTCGCTGACGAAGCGACTGGAAACCTCGACTCGGTCACCACCGAGGAAATCCTCGCGATCTTCCAAAAGCTGAACGACGAAGGCCGAACCATCATCATGGTTACCCACGAAGATGAAGTCTCGGCGCACGCCAAACGCGTGATTCGACTGAGAGACGGTCAAATTCAATCTGACTTGATCAACCAAAATCGCTCGGTCTTTTCCGCAGAGCGGCTCGCCAAGGTGGCCTATAACTCGGAAGAGCATCAAGAAACGCCGGCCCGCGAACTCGCCTCCTGATAGCACTCTCGGTTCACATTCAACAGTGGCTTCCAAGCCGCCGCCACGAACATGCAATTCTTTCGCACTTGGCAACTCGGCATCAAAAGCCTGCTCCTCCACCCGATGCGTTCCGCGCTGACGGTGCTCGGCATCTTCATCGGCGTCGCCAGCGTGATTTGGCTGCTGGCCATCGGTGAAGGGATTAGCCAAAAAGCGCAAAAGCAAATCGAAGAACTCGGCGCCGAGAACATCATCGTCCGCTCGATCCAACCACCCGATGACTCAGTCAGCTTCAATAGCACTGTGAAGGCTTTCGGTGTCACTCGCGGTGAGTTCCGCCTGCTTTCAACCACGATTCCGACGATTCGCGACATCATCCCGATTCGCGAGGTCGTCAAGAAGTTCTCCAACACCAATAACGCCAACGTCAAACCAATCGACGGCCGTTTAGTTGGCTGCACCCCGGAATATTCCGATATCACCAAGCTGAACATCGACCGCGGACACTTCCTCACCCATCGCGAGATCCAGTCCCGCGCGACGGTCTGCGTACTGGCTCATGACTTGGCTCAGTACCTCTTTCCCTCCGATGACCCGATCAACAAGCAGATCTTTCTGCCGGAAAGCAAAGAATATTACAAGATCGTCGGCGTGCTGAAGCCCCGCAATGCAACAGCCGCAATCGGCGGTTCGCTCGCCGCTCAGGACTTCTCAAAGGACGTGTATATTCCAATTACCACGATGCAGCAGCGGTATGGCGACCAAGAAGTCAAAATGGCCTCCGGCAGCTTCTCGCGGAAGCAATTCGAACTAAGTCAAATTACGATTCGCGTCAACCGAATCGAAGACGTTCCACGGACGGCTGAACTCATCCAATCAACCCTAAAAGCCAAAGATGCTAACCGACAGGACATTTCGGTCATCGTCCCCTACGAACTGCTCGAACAAGCGAAAACGACGCGATTGATGTTCATGCTGTTCATGGGCTTGATTGCAGCCATCTCGCTGATCGTCGGCGGCATCGGCATCATGAACATCATGCTCGCGACGGTGACCGAGCGGACCCGCGAAATCGGTATTCGCCGAGCTCTAGGCGGCAAGCGAAAAGACATCATCCGGCAATTCCTGGTAGAGACAATTGCGCTCTCGGTTGTCGGCGGTTTGACGGGCATCCTTGGCGGCCTGCTCTGCCCAGTGATCATCGACTTGGCCATGTACGGGACCGAAAATTTCTTCCCCCGCGTCTACGCTAACCTCCCCGATGTGGCCAAGGACATGCGCCCGCAACTGGTTCCCGCTTCTTTCCCGATCGCCTTCGGGATTTCGGTCTTTGTCGGTGTTGTGTTTGGGATCTACCCAGCGATGCGCGCGGCGAAGATGGATCCGATCGAGGCTCTCCGTCACGAGTAAGTGGCGAAGTTGGAATACTGAATCTGAGTCCGCTCGGACTCATTCAATCCACCATCAGGCGCTAATTCCAAGACGCTAGAAAATTTCCAGCCCGTACCCCGAGGCAGTTTGGTTCGCACCACGTTGTGGCGACCAATTGACTGCCAACCGGCCACACAGCGGAGCCCCTCCCCGCGGCTCTAAATTCCGCAGTCCTAAAGCAGGTCAAACAACTGCGTCACCACGGCAAGCTTTGTTGCCACTCGTGTGCGATCCGCATCTTTGGTCGGGTCAAAATAGATTTCCCAAACGGTCGACCAGTCTTCACGCGGGTTATACTTGGAGTAACTGCGAACAAAGGGAGCGGAAGTCAGATGCCACCACAGTCCATCCCCGGACTGTGAATAGGAGTTGTTACTGGGGTTAGTGCTGCGCCAATCGCTCTTACCTAGAAAATTGGTCCAAAGCCCACCTTGGCCTGCCAAACGGTTGCCAATCTCTTCGGCACTGTCCCAAGAGTGACCGACTTCATGGACAAGCGTGTACTTCATCGTACTATTGGTGGTCGCATTGGTCTCATCCCACTCAGCAAACATCAACTCGCGGTCATAGGTGGTGACCCCATTGCTGGTCGAGGAACGAAGCTGATTCCGGGCAAGCGAACCGCTAAGCGAACTGTGCTTGCTCATCACGACCGGATCGTTGTCCAGCGAGTCTCGCACGATCCGAGCTGTACCGACACGCACATGTAAGTCATGCCAGCCAGCATCGAGCACGGCGACCTCTTTCTCCGTCCAGTTACTGGTCACATTGAGCAATTTCAACTGGCCATCGTCTGCCGCGAAGTCCGCCAAGATATCTCCAGTCCATACCAGAAAGCGGTCAGCCCCCGCGTCTCCCTGCAGCCGATCTCCGCTGGTGATTCCGCCAAACAGACCATCAATTCCGGCGCCGCCAAAGAGCTGGTCAATTCCCTCCTGACCGTACAGCCGATCATTGCCGTTTTCGCCGTAAAGCTTATCATCGCCCAGACCGCCTTCGATCAGATCGTCTTGCTCGCCGCCGTAAAGCGTATCCGCATCGGCTCCGCCCAGCAGTGTATCGATTCCGTTGCCGCCCCAAATCGTGTCGAGACCGGCGCCGCCATCAGCCGAATCATTGCCGTCGTTACCTTCGATCTGGTCGTTGCCTGCTTCGCCTTGCAGCTGGTCGTTTTCCGTACCGCCAAACAACTTGTCAGCATCGTCTCCGCCCTTGAGCGTATCGTCTCCGGCTTCACCGTAGAGCAGATCGGGGCCAAGCTCACCGAGAATCAAGTCATTACCCGTGCCGCCATAGATAGTGTCGATTCCGTCTCCACCATACAGCACGTCATTTGCTTCATAACCCCAAATCTGGTCGTCGCCGCCCTGCCCGTAGAGCGTGTCGACTCCCGTACTGCCGTAGATTTGGTCGTTGCCAAAGCCACCGACGATCGTATTCGCGCCCGGCTCGCCATAAATCACATCGTGCCCGTTGCCACCATCAATGTTGTCATCGCCATTACCGCCCCAAATCTGATCGTTCGCTTCATTGCCGAGAATCGTGTCATTTCCGTCATTGCCTCGGATGACATCCTGTCCCAGCCCGCCATCGAGCGTGTCATTGCCGGGTCCGCCCTGAAAATTGTCGTAGTGGCTGCCGCCCAGGAGCGTGTCGTTTCCAGCATGGGCATAAGCAAAACTCCGCCGGTCCGAATTGTTCTGGAAGTAGTCGTCTCCGCCATATCCCTTGAACTGGATCGACGAAATCGTCAACTTAGCGAATTCCTGGACCGCAAGCCCGACAAACTCCACTTTCACCGTGTCAACGTTCGGCTGGGAAACCAAGACTCTATCCGCGCTCTCTGAGCCTTCAATTTGAACTTGCCGCAGCGTCGTGTCGTAGAAAATCCCAGCCAGTAACTTTCGAGCCTCAAGCTGCTGGAAATCGAGCGACTTCTCTCCCAAGCCGGCGTTGGCCGATGCCGTACGTGCTCTCAACTTTCCTGCTTTCCACCGCGAACCAGCTTTCTCCAGCCCAGCCATTTTGTTCGGTCCTTCCTTGCCTACCGGTGCTCTTAAGTAATCCATCCGGCTCGACCGCCGACGCGTTTATCCAAGACAAACTTTCAAGACTCAATTGGCCGCCAAACATCCCCTCAAAAGTTAGCCTGGAATTTTTGCAGACAGGCAATTTTATGAGGCAAATCCGCTCGGGCAACGGCCCATTCGATCATCCAGCAACAGTTAATTGAGCCGCTTCGCACAATGGCCCAAAACAGGTTCTTAGAAAAGCGCGCCGCGATGAGCTGATTCGCACGCCTGATAAAGCTGCGGCAATTTGCCTAGTTACTGGTCACTTGGTTGAGCCAGCTTGGCCGACGACCGGTACTGGCTGGGGCTCGCCCGCCTTCCGCTGACGCTGGCTCTCAATCAGGTCGAGAATGCGGCCGAGGACCCGCTGTGATTCCCCTGATTCAGCCGTGCTGGCCTCGTAGCGGTCATACTGCAGGCCAATTTCCTGCGTTGTCAGCAATATTCCATTTCGCTGAATCGCCAATTCAAATGACCGCACCGCCTCCTGGCGAAGTTCCATCGGAAACTCCGCCTCGCTGGCGAAGCTCAAAAGGTTGCGCTGGGCAACCGCAGTTCCGATTTGTCCCAAGAGGCGAATCGCGTCCAGCGAGTGTCCTGAAGCGTAGAGCATATCAGCCAAGTCCTGCTGGTGCTCATTCAAATTATAAAAGCGATAGGCCTTGCGATCGCTCGCAATCTTCAGCAACCAGCTCATCGCAAAATCTGACTGTGAATCACCCTGTTCAGAGCTAACATCCCAAGGCTGATAGGTTCGCCGCATCCGCTCAACCAATCGCGACATCGCGTCTTTGTCCATCGTGAGCGAAATAACCAGCGTTCGGGAATCAGCCTCAGCCAACCGCTCGGCTCGCTTAATTTCATCCCGTTCGACAAAGACAACGATCGGAACTCGTTTGGTCCGCCAATCAGCCCGAAGCAACTGAATCAGCTCCAAGTAATCGGGCAGTTGCAAGGAATCACAGACAAAGAAATATCGCAGATTGGAATCGCCAGTCGCTTCGCGGAAAAACTCTTTGCTTATGGAGGCACTCCGCGCGGCGATCCCGAGGTCACCCAGCAGCAGCGACATCTCTCGGGCTTGCAAAATTTGACCGTGACCAACCAACCCCTGTGGCTGTTCGCCGAAACCCGCGAGGAACACCGCCGTCGCCAAAACCACGCTGCTACCCGCGTATGCTTGCTTCGGGTCCAACTTCGAAATGGCTCGCAAGGCGGCGAATTGCGTGTGCCGGTCTCCAGTCTGAATCGCTCGCACCAATCCACAGGTTGGCCGAGTGTTGGTGAGCAACAGTTCCGCGGTGCCCAACTCGCCAATCAAGTCACAGGCGCCCGCCATTGCGGGAACCAAGTCTTTATCGACCGCGACATGGAGCACTCGGTCCAGTTCCTCTGCTGTTAAAGGACCAACCTCAGCTTGCACACCCGCTGCATTCAGCACTTCATCCGGTCCAACCAGACGCTTGGCCGTATCGAGGTAAGAAAGCAAAAAAAGCTGGCGGAAATCCCGCTGCTGAGGATCGATTCGATTCAAATCAGCGGCCCGGTCTAAAGCCATCACACGACCGGCCGTCTCCGGAGTAACCTTCTTCAGAACCAGCTTCCGAGTCGGGTAATCCCAGCGCCACAAATCCGCGGTCCGGGCGTTCAAATCGAGCTTTACCTGGTTGAGCGTCCGGTCCCGCCCGAGCAATTGATTATTCGCCCGCTGGTATACTTTGCCCAACAGCTCATCCCGCGCCGGGACGCGACCATAGGTCTGGGTAACGGCCTTCTCAACCGCTTCTCGAATACTCGCCGGCGTATCGCTGGCAAACAGCGCCCGGGCAGTCGCGTGCAAAGCATCGGGCTGCTTAATTCGGGCCAGAGCCAGAAGCGACTCAAATCGAACCTGCATGTCATTTGCATTGACTGCGGCCAGCAGTGGCCCCAAAGCCAACTCGCCGAAATTCCGGAGAGCCACACGCACAGCGGCAAACTCATTCGCTCGCTCCGGTTGCTTGAAAACTTCGATCAAAGCAACCGCGCCGGGGTCGCCCAGTCGTCGCAATTGATTGGCCGCGTGTTGCCGGACAACCAAATTACCATCCGACAACTTAACAAGCAGCGATTCTAACCGAGCCGGATCATTGGCTACCCGCTGAGCGGCCGTCAAAACCTTCTTCGCATACTCATTCCCCGACGGTTGTAGCTGCGGTTCCGAGTGAAGCAGTAGAAAGAAGTCAGAACCGACCTCCGTGCAGAGATCGAATAATTGCATGTCGTCGTCACCTAAAGCGACCAGCTTTTGCAAGTAGTACTGAGCATCGGGATACTGCTCAATATCGAGAGTAGTCCGGATAGCTTGAGCCAACTCGGCTCCAGTCTTAGGCGGGTTCTGGCGAAGCGTTTCGAGAATCAGTTTTCTTGAGGGGTCCAAGTTGGGATCGAGCTTAGGCAATTCGCTCGGACCTTTGGCAGCCGCAGGTGCCGGACGCCCATCGGCTTGGGGCTTCGTCCCCGGCTCGGCAAATGGGTCTTCTTGACAAGCCAACCCAACTGCGGTCACGAGGATCAGGAAAGCAAAAACAATCCCCAAGATCAACCATCGATACAATCCGTACAGCTTCGCGCGGCGACCCTCTTGCGGGATCACCACCGTGTGCGCGTACCTTCGGACTGGAATTTGGGATCTCATAGATGCTGTCATCGTCGAAGCCAATTCGAGGCTACACAATTAAGACGGGCGAACCTGTTGTAACGGCTAGAACGGGCCCCGACCCCGATTCAGCTCAGATTCCCAGTCGCGAACGCCAGCGGCGGACTTGCTCCTCCACCTGCTCCGGTCCGGTACTGCCGTAGCTGCGAAAAGCTTCAACTGCCCGGTCCGTGCCCAGTCCATCATAAACGGAGCCGTCGATTTGTGGCGCCCGTTTGCGGAATTCCTCCAATTCCAGTCCCGCCAGCCCGGTCCCCTTTTCCCGGGCCAATTTCACTAGTTCGCCCACCAAATGATGAGCTGTCCGCTGTGGGAGGCCGATTTTTATCAACTGTTCCATCAAGGTTGTCGCGTCCAGAAATCCATCCTCCAGACGGGCGGCTATCGCTTCTCGGTTAAGTTCAGCCCCCGCCACGAGCGGAATCGCGACCTCCAAACACCCCTCAATGGTCTCAGCTGCATCGAACGCCGCCGGCTTGTCCTCCTGCATGTCGCGGTTGTAGGCCAGTGGCAAACCCTTCATCAAAACCAAAAGTGTCTGCAGACCGCCAATCACCCGCGCTGACTTGCCCCGCGTCAACTCCAGCACGTCCGGATTGATCTTCTGCGGCATGATCGAACTGCCCGTGCAGAATTCGTGGGGCAGCTTCAAAAAGTCAAACTCCGTTGTCGACCAGATGATCCACTCCTCAGCCCAATTGCTGAGGTGCACGCCAATCAGCGAGAGACAAAACACGAACTCGATCAAAAAGTCCCGGTCGCTGGAGATATCCAAACTGTTTGCCGCGACTCCTTCAAATCCCAACCTCCGAGCCGTATTCTCCCGGTCGATCGACAGCGTGGTCCCCGCCAGCGCCGCCGCTCCAAGGCTGTTCCAATTCGTTCGCCGCCGACAATCCGCCAGTCGCTCGCGATCGCGCTGCAGCTTTTCGCAGTAAGCCAACCAGACATGCGCGGCGAGCACCGGCTGGGCTCTCCGCAAATGGGTATAGGCCGGCACAATCACGCCCGCATCCCGCGCACAGCGTTCCACAAAGACTCGCTGCAAGGACCCCAGTTGTCCATCAATTCGATCGATCGCATCCCGCACCCACAACCGCAAGTCAGTCGCAACTTGGTCGTTGCGGCTTCGAGCCGTATGCAACTTGCGTCCGACATCACCGAGGCGATCGATCAACGCCTGCTCGATGTTCATGTGCACGTCTTCCAGTTCCTGCCGAAAGACAAACTCGCCCCGCTCAATCTGCCCAAGAATTTCCGCCAGCCCAGCGACAATTGCCTGAGCTTCCGGCGCAGTCAAAATCCCCTGATCGCAGAGCATCTGCGCGTGGGCGGTCGACTGGGCGATGTCCTGCGCGTAGAGCCGGTAATCAAAACTCACGCTCTCGGAAAACTTCTCTACGCGACGATCGACGTCGGCCGAAAAAGCTCCACTACGACTGGGACTGGACAAGCTTGTCTCCTCAGGTCAAACGCTACGGAACAGAAATCGAGAGGCCGAAAATTCGCCCACCTCAACAACTGATGGGACGATTTGCAGGTTTCCCGTCAAACCTCCTCAGTCGGGCTCCAATTATTCACTCCCTTGGCAACTGTTAAAAGTCCTTCCGAAAATTTGTACCTGACCTGCAACTCGCGTTTGGGCTTTCTTCGCCCAGATGGCATAATATCAGGAGCAGGTTCGGACACCGGACCATCCAACCCTCGCTGAGGCAACGTCCGCCGCCTCGCCCTATCTCTCTCCCCACACTGGAAATCAGGACAGCATGAAACTCGCTCCACTCGTCTTGATGCTGCTGCTCTTCACTTCTCTGGCTCAAGCCCAACAACCCCAAGTCGTCCGCGAATGGCTGACCGTCTCTCCAGAGTCTGCTGGAGCCGAGGTCTTGATGCCACTGGCTCCAACAGCCAGCGAGCGGACGCTCGAACCGGTCGCCGGCCAGAAAATCACCGTCAAAGCGCAAACCTCTGTCTTGGAAGACAAACACACCTTCGTCTTCAGCTTCCACGATCAAGCCCTCCCCAAAGATGCTCAAGCCGGCGACAAGGCACTCGATGGTAACGTCAAAGGAGCAATCGCCAGCACCCTCGGCGCTCTGGATAAAGTCAGCGTCGTCCGCTCGGGTGGGCTGAACGGTCGCGAAGTCACCTTCACCTACATTCTGAACCGAGGCGAGAAGACCAAGTTGCGAGTTGCTTCTCGCTTTTATCTCGATGGCGGACGAATTTACCACCTCTCCTACATTGCTCCGGATGCCGACTTCAATAGCGCCTACTCGAAGAAGTACTTGGAGTCCTTCAAGCATCTGCCCAAGAAGTAAGTGTTCGCATCTGATCGGCAGCCCCAAATGAGATTGCTCGGCGCAAAGCGCTGTCAAACCACTCGGTTTTGGCAAGGCTGAGAAAAGTGTCCAGAAAAATTCAGTCGCAAATCCTCCCCCTTCCGCAGAAAATCGCCCGCGTTCTTTTAATTGCCGCTCCGGCACCTTGAACAAATAGCGGTTCACTTGGTAACTTTGGGAAATTTTGTTTTTGGAACGGACCTCGCCCCAAACGAGAATCCGCTTCCGGTTCCCACTCCTTTTGCCTCGGAGCTGTCGCCACCGTGCCTCGACGCAACGATATCCACCGCATCCTACTCATCGGTTCTGGCCCGATCATCATCGGCCAAGCCTGCGAATTCGACTATTCGGGAACCCAGGCCTGCAAAGCCCTCCGCGAAGAAGGCTACGAGGTGATCCTCGTCAATTCCAATCCCGCGACGATCATGACGGACCCCTCGACTGCGGCTCGCACTTACATCGAACCGCTCACCTGGCAAGTCGTCGAAAAGATCATCGCCAAAGAACGCCCCGACGCGTTGCTCCCCACGCTCGGTGGTCAGACCGGCCTCAATCTGGCCATGGACCTCGAGCGACACGGCGTGCTGCAGAAGTACAACGTCGAAATGATCGGCGCCAAAGCCGACGTCATCGACAAAGCAGAGAACCGCCAGCGGTTCCAGCAGGCGATGGCCAAGATCGGCTTGAGTACCTGCCGCGGCCGGACCGTCCATACCGTTGCCCAAGCCCGAGACGTGATGGAAGAAGTCGGTCTCCCCTGCGTCGTCCGCCCCAGCTTTACCCTCGGCGGGAGCGGCAGCGCGATCGCCTATAACCGCGATGAATTCGACACGCTCGTTGGCCGCGGTCTCGATCAATCTCCGGTCAAAGAAGTGCTGATCGAAGAATCCGTGATCGGCTGGAAAGAATACGAGATGGAAGTGATGCGCGATCTCGACGATAACGTCGTGATCATCTGCTCCATCGAAAACTTCGATCCGATGGGCGTCCACACGGGCGACTCGATCACCGTCGCCCCAGCCCAAACGCTGACCGACAAAGAGTACCAGCGGATGCGCGACGCCAGCATCGCCGGCATTCGCGAAATCGGCGTCGAAACGGGCGGCTCAAATATCCAGTTCGCGTGCGACCCCAAATCCGACCGGATGATCGTCATCGAGATGAATCCCCGCGTCAGCCGCTCCAGCGCACTGGCCAGCAAGGCAACCGGTTTCCCAATCGCCAAAATCGCCG
>JBJTQD010000996.1:0-2456 GCA_046075445.1 Planctomycetota bacterium | reverse complement strand
TAAAGGGGCGACTTTGACATTGCGCGGTTGGCAAATGGTAAGGGCTAAGCGGTGGACTGACGCAGAGCCGACACTTTTGGACGCAGTAAAGACGATTGAATCAAGTGCCGAGGAGCTGGCAGAGGCGCAAGCGAAGCAGCGGGAACTCTTTCGAGAATTGACGGTCCGCTTGCTGGTTGAAGTCTATCAATCGAATGGAGCCGCTGATAAAGTCGCCGAGTGGCGGGCAAAGCTGAACCTCGCCAAGTAAAGGTTTTCGTTCCCCCTGAATCGTTCAATCGGGCGTTAGCAAAGAGTTTAGAGCAGCCGAGGTCAGACTATGGCCTCGTTGTCGGTAGGTCTGGGAGCGGTTTGGTTCGGTAGTAGCGAAATAGGCTGGTGACAATTCCGATCGCCGTCAGCGGGATGACGAACCAGAGCATGACTTGGTTGAACGTCGAGCTGGCTTGATGCTTAAGAGCCGCGAGAACGATCGCGACCGTGTAGGCGAGGTAGTAGCCGAGAAAGAGGGCGCCGTTCCAGCGGCTGATCACATTCCCGGTAGCAAAGATTGGAAAGCAAGCGAGTGCGACGCCGATCATGATTGGGATGTCGACCTGTCGTGCGGTGCTCGAGACGGCTACTCCTGAAGGGGAGGCGATTGCGGCGAAGCCTAGCACACCGAGGATGTTAAAGATGTTGCTGCCGACCACATTACCCACGGCGATATCCCGCTCGCCGCGAATTGCGGCGACAATCGAGGTAGCGACTTCCGGTAGCGAAGTCCCAGCGGCGACGATGGTCAGACCGATGACTAATTCGCTCACGCCGAGCGCTCTTGCCAACTCAACGGCGGCGTAGAGGAACCAGCGGGCACCGAGGATCAGCAGGGCCAACCCCGCCGCTACCAAAAGCACCTGCAACAGGTTGCCTGCCGTTGTAGGCTTTTGGGGATATTGGTTGAACTCAGCTTCGTATTCCGCTTGGACTTGCTTCGTCTCTCGACGGCTCTCCAGAATGGCCCAACCGGTGTAGGCCAGCAGCACTAGTACCAAGAAGATGCCTTCTAGCCGGGTGAGAAAGCCGTTCCAGCTGAGGATTTGGACCAGAAATGAAAGGGCAATCATCAGCGGAACATCAAACCGGATCAGCTTTTGCGCAACTTGGAGCGGGATAATCAGAGCGGACAGACCGAGAATGAAGAGGACGTTGAAAATGTTGCTGCCGACAACGTTCCCAAGCGCGAGATCAGGTTGCCCAGCGAGTGCGGATTGGACGCTGACCACCAGTTCCGGAGCACTCGTACCGAAGGCGACAACGGTTAAGCCGACTACCAGGGGAGAAATTCCGACCCCAATCGCCAGCCGCGAGGCTCCGCGGACGAGGAGTTCCGCGCCAACCGACAGGATGGCTAAGCCGAGTAGCAGGTAGACGATAAGCATGAGGGGCTCCGGTTTTTCGACTGAGCCGCCGGGAAAGGGCGACGGTAACAGTTGGTTTTTTCAGCCACAGCTGTTTTTCCAAAGCAAAAAATTAAGGTGTTCGTTGGAATCTGGCAAGGTAAATGCATGTGGCGGTAGCCGGACGTTACGTCAGGTTTCAACGCAAAATGTAGCCTAGATATGGAGTTGCATCCGAGCCGTCCAATCTGATTCCCCGGCTTGTTGTTTTGAAAACGAGGACGCTCTGCGTGGGAATAGGTTTCGTGGTGGACACTTTGGGCGGAGAAAGGTGACGATTCGTTTGGTCCGGCGGCTTATTGGCGGATTAAATCCCGCAACCATTGGGATTATGGTTGCTCGGCTTGATGGCTACCGTTCAGTGAAGTTGAAGCAAGTCGATCTTTCGTGAATTTTTCGCAGCCGCAGGAAAAATACTTGCTCGAGATGGATCAACGGGGAAGACTGAAGATCGGCGGGAACGGTGGAAGCGGGGGAGGAGGTCGGCGGATTTGTGGCGTGTGATCTGCCTTCGCTTCGCGGTTGGCTACGGGCTAAACGAAGAGCAAGTAGCTGAGAATGGCTTCCACGCCGGTGGCTGGCGCGAAGAGAAGAGGAGGACGGCGGGCTTGGGAGGCGCGGGTGCGACCCAACCTACACGCGAATGAGCCTGAACGTTAACGGGTTGATGGTTGTTGGAAAATTACCTTTATGGCGGCAATTCATGGATGCCGCCAAAAACGAAATCCAAACAATTCGAAAAAAGCATGGTTTAAAGAAAACCATTACTTGAAACATGATCGCAGATTGGTAAGATTCGACTGAAGGGGCCCTGATCGCGGGTGCAGGGTGGATTTTTTTGGTTCGGGGCGAAGGGGGTGGTGGGGTCGGAAGCGAGGGGATCGGTTGCCTCGTTTCCCGCTGGCTGCTTGGTTTTGGGCTAGAGCGAGCCTTGTCACACGCGTTTTCCGGTCTGCGCGTGGTCTTCTGGTTCGCTGGTGGTTGGGTGGGTCGGTTCCAGTTGCATTGTCTTGCGGA
>JBJTQD010000995.1:0-3098 GCA_046075445.1 Planctomycetota bacterium | reverse complement strand
GGAGCAAGGTAGTTGGGCGTCCCTCCAAAAACCTCTTGCTCGGCGGAAGAAACCCGCTGAGCCATTCCGAAATCAGAAAGCTTCGCCGTGCCTCCGGATTGCACAAGAATGTTCGATGGTTTGATGTCTCCGTGAATGATGTCCAGCTCATAGGCGACCCGCAGAGCATCGGTAATCTGCACTGCGGTCGCAATGATCTCGGCAAACGGTAGCGGGCCGCTACGAATCTTTGCTTCGACCGTTTCGCCCGAGACCAGTTCCATCGCCAGAAATGGCTCTTCGTTATCCCGGCCGACATAATAAATCGCCACGACATTCGGATGATTAACCCGGGCCTGCGCGACTGCCTCATGCAACAGCTTGTCGACCACGGTGCGCCCATCGCTATCTTGATCGCCACGCCCTACCCCGCGTCGGATTAACTTCACTGCGACATAACGCTGCAACGAGGTGTCGAGCGCTCGGTACACTTGTCCCATCCCCCCGCGCCCCAATTGGTGCAAGAGCTCAAAGTGCCCCAGCTTTCGACCGGACACTTCTCCGGCGTCCTCTTCGTCTGAAACCTCAACTGTCCGCATTGAGGAAAGTAGCCCAAGCGGCTGATGTCCCACAGGCAGCGAAATCGTGCTCGCCAACTCATGAGCCAGTTGCCGCGGGCTGACCTCTTTCCCGCAGCGATCACACAGCCCACCGACTTGGGCATTCAAACTGAGCTCAGCCCCGCAGACGCAGCGATAAGTGACCGTCCGCCGAAACTCAGCGGTTGGCTCAACACCTTCCACGCTTTGCTGCATCTCGGGTTTGTCAATCATCAGACTCTATTCCCACCGGCCCAGCGCGTCCGTTTCTAAAGTCTCACGGACACCGGACCATCATTCAGTAAATTCATTGATTCTTGGCAAGGCTCGGCAAATCAATTTTTTCCTACTACCAACCGCGGTAGCCATTTGCGAAAATTTCCAGCAGGCATCAATTTGATTCTCGCCTTCATCACAATCCATGGCCAGCCCACCCGACCATGGCCACAAACCCAATTTTATCGACTGCGTTCACTATGAATTCGTCAACCACCATGAAATATCGTTGCCTTGTCGCTGAAAAAGATCCCTCAGGAAACACTGTCGCGACAATTGCCGAACGAACTCTCGGCACAGCAAGCGAGAATCAAGTCACCATTCGGGTCGCCTACTCATCTCTTAATTACAAAGACGCTCTGGCCGCGACAGGTCATCCCGGAGTGGCTAGAAAACTGCCGCTCGTTCCGGGAATCGACGCCGCTGGAACCGTCACAGCGAGCAACTCCGACCGGTTTCAAGTAGGTGACGAAGTTCTGGTATTCGCCCCCCCATTTGGCACCGAACTCGATGGTGGATTCTCCGAATATGTGATCGTCCCTGACTCTTGGGTCTACAAACTGCCGGCTGGTCTCAACCTGCTCGAAGCCATGAGCATCGGCACCGGCGGATTTACAGCCGCTCAGAGCATCGACGAGTTGCTTCGGCATCGCATCACACCCAGCCACGGCGACATTGTCGTCACGGGAGCCACCGGCGGCGTCGGCATCTACGCAGTCAAGTTGCTCGCGCGGCTCGGCTACAAAGTGGTGGCCTCAAGCGGTAAGCCTCACCTCGTGGAATGGCTCAAGCAACACGGTGCCGCGGAAGTCATCAGCCGCGGTGACCTCGATGACCGAACCCAGCGACCTTTGCTCTCGGCACGCTGGGGTGGAGCCGTCGACACGGTCGGAGGAAATACGCTGGCCACCATCCTACGCGGCACCAAGCCTTATGGCTGCGTGACGGCGTGCGGACTGGTCGGCGGCGCGGATCTGAATATGACGGTCTATCCGTTCATCCTCCGCGGTGTCACGCTACAGGGCGTCGACACCGCTGGGATCTCGCGCGAGTATCGCGCGGATATCTGGCAACGACTTGCCACCAGCTGGCGACTGCCCGACCTCGACAAACTCTCTTACATCGTCCCACTCGATGGATTGACCGAAGAGATTGCAAGAATTCTTCGCGGCGAAATCGCCGGTCGCGTGGTCGTCAAACTGTAATCGAGGGAATTGCCTAAGCCGTACGCCGGCTTGCGGTTGTCGCTACGGCCAATTGCTGAGCAAGATGCCTGTCCGACTCCTGATCGGCTCGCAGAGCAGAAAGCTCGTACTCCCAATCGGTATCATCGACGTCGACGTTCACAACCAGCGGCTGATGCTTGACCACTTCGGCCACCTTTGGAGTTACCTTGGGCTCGGCGACGGCTGGCAAAGGAGTCGGCTCGATCTTGCCTTTCGGGCTGTAACGAACCGGAACTGCCTGTCGTTCGACCACATCGCGATGGTGCGGCAAAACGCGCACATCGGCGTCCAATGAGTGGAACAAGTCCCGCATGTGATCATGGCAGGTGAACATCATGATTTGGTAACCATTGCGAGCGAACTTGACCAGCAGCTTGGCAGCCCCACGCGCCCGCTGGGCATCAAAATTGACCAGCACGTCATCCAACACCAGCGGCAGAACCGCGCCACGCCGAGCGTAAGCATTCACCAATGCCAAACGCAAACTGAGGTAGACGGCCTCTCGTGTTCCGCGGCTGAGCTTGTCGACCGACAGCGTCTCGCCATTCTCGTTATCGACCAGCAACTGCTCGCCAATCAACCGAGTCCAGATACGAACATAATGCCCTTCGGTCAGCTCCTTGAGATAGCCCGATGCTTCCTTGAGTGTCTCCGGCTGTCGCTTAGCTTCGTAACTCTCGCGAATTGCTTCCAGCATTTGCGTCCCGGTCGCCAACACCTGCCATTGTCGCTGGCATTCTTCGACATCGGCCTCAACGCAGTTCAGCTCCAACTGTGCTTGGTCCAGCCGCGTGTCTTCGCTGAGCGTCTTGATTTCCTGGAGGTATTCACCTCGCAATTGCAGTAGCTTGGCCGATTCCTTTTTCAACTGCTCAATCTCGGCCTGCAGCGACTCCCAGTGCTTCTCCAACCCGGCTTGGCCGTAGGAATTCAGCATCGGGGCGACATCGCTTTCCTTCACTTGATTGCCCAGTGCCGCGGCAATCTGTTCGGAAACCTGATGCCGCTTGTCGATCAG
>JBJTQD010000994.1:0-1182 GCA_046075445.1 Planctomycetota bacterium | reverse complement strand
CCAAAGTGGAACAATTGCGAAGCAATCTGAATGCAGTGCTCTTGGGAAAAGAGCCGGTGATCGAGTTCGTGCTCGCTTGTCTTCTGGCGCGCGGCCATTTGTTGTTCGACGATTTGCCGGGGCTGGGAAAGACGACCTTGGCCAAAGCGATCGCCAACTCCTTGGGCGGGCGTTTTGGTCGTGTGCAGTGCACGCCGGACCTGCTGCCGAGCGACATCACGGGCTTCAATATCTTCAACCAGAAGAATCGTGAATTTGAATTTGTTCCCGGTCCAGTATTCGCGGACATTTTGCTGGCTGACGAAATTAATCGAACGACCCCACGCACGCAAAGCGCGCTGTTTGAGGCGATGGCAGAGCGCCAAGTGACGATCGATTCCCATTCGCGGAAGTTAAGCGAATCGTTTTTTGTGATTGCCACGCAGAACCCGGTCGAAAGCCATGGGGCTTATCCGCTGCCGGAAGCGCAGCTCGATCGTTTCACTATGAAATTGCAGATTGGCTACCCAGACCGAAATAGCGAGGTTGACATCCTGGGGGCGAACATCGGCTCGCGGAGTTTCGATCCGATTGAGTCCCGGGCAGTGTTGGCTCCGGGCGAGTTGAGCGAGATCCAAAGGCAAATTGCCGGCATCAATGTGGCTCGCAAGGTTCGCGAGTACATGGTCGATGTGGCTCGGGCCATTCGTGCCCACCGCGAGGTGACGCTCGGAGTCAGCCCCCGCGGGCTGATTATCTGGCAAAGCGTTTCACAGGCTTGGGCTTGTCTGCAGGGTCGCGATTTCGTGACGCCTGACGATGTCCGAGCGGTCGCTGAGCCAACACTTGGAGTGCGAATTTTTGGCGAGTTTGATTCCGCTGCCCGGATTATTCAGGCCGGTTTTGATCAGATTGCGATTCCGACTTAGGAGGATTTCCGTGTCAGACTTCTTTGAACGAGCCGCTCGCGATGCGGGGAATCCATCCCGCGTGGGGAACTGCCGCTTGGCAAGTTTGACCACTGCCGCGCTCTACCTGGTCTCCGGTTTACTCTTTGCAGCAGGCTGTTCGGATACGGCTTCGAGACAAGAGCCCCGAGCTCAACTCAGTTCAGAGGTTAAGGAACAAAGCGAAGACCATGAGCATGAGCATCATGATCATGAACATCATGATCCAGAGCATCATGATCCAGAGCATAAGCCG